>JAUZQA010000028.1 GCA_030705665.1 Bacillota bacterium | reverse complement strand
CTTATATGAGTATATAGTAGAAAGGGTAAAGAATCAATTTAATCCTGTTAAATCAAGAATATTAAGATTTATTCCCATTCATAGTTTTGTTTTTCTTTTACCAATAGGTAATGGTATCAAAAATCCCCATGATAATAAGTAACATGCCAGCAGATTTTTGGATAATTAAACCTATTTTCCTGCTTTTTTTCATAAGTGATCCGTCAAAACCTAAAGACCATACAATTAATAGAAACACAATGAGCGGGAGAGATGTTCCGAGCGCAAAAATTGTAGGTAAAATGGCTCCATAGGATGTAGTTAACACTATTGGCATTAAAGTTAGAAAAAATAAAACAAACATGGTAGGGCAAAATGCGATAGAAAAACTAATCCCCATTAAAAACGAACCCCACAATCCTCCCTTTGTTAATTTTGGCATAAAAGTAAAGAAGCGGTTTAGTATATTTAGCTTTATCATCCCAAACAAAAAGAGACCTAAAAGAATAATAAATGGACCCATAAGTTTGCGAAAAAACGCAAAAAACCCTGTAATAGATGTCTGAAATCCACGGCCGATCATCCAAACAGCTAAGCCAAGGCACGAAAATGCAACCACTTTGCCAAGAATAAAAATACAAGCTTCAAGCCATTGTTTTTTTGTTTGCAGGCTTTTATTCCCATAGTATGTGATTGCACTAATATTGCCTGTTAGCTGACAAGGCGCGAGGGCGCCAACAAGACCAAGGAAAAAAGCAGCAAGAAGGGGAAGCTGTTTGGTTTCATTTAATAAGATAACAAAGGGACTGCTGAGAAATTGGCTTATTGAGCTTAAAAAGGAGTACATTTTTTCACCTTTCTTCTGAATACGTCAAAGATAATCGTGTTTTTACCTTAACAATACTATAAAAATATCAAAAAAGTATGCAGAAGAGACTCTTTTCACATTATCGTAAAAAAACACCAATTCGAATGAATCAGTGTTCTTAAGTTTGTGATCATTTATTCATTTACAGAAGGCTGTTTCCAATGCTTTGTTAACATGTTATAAGCATACTCAACTTTGTCTGAGCTGGGCGGCTCAATACCTTTCAAAGGGTATTCATGTCCCAGTGCTTCCCACTTGTATACTCCAAGCTTATGATAGGGAAGTATCTCTATTTTTTGAACATTTTCAAGGGTACCAACAAATTCACCCATTTTTTGAAGATCCAGCGAATCATCCGTTACAGTCGGTACTAACACGTGACGAATCCAAACCGGTATATTGCGATCAGAAAGGAATTTAGCAAATTCCAAAATATGATCGTTTGGTTTACCAGTCAACTTTATGTGTTTTTTTCGATCGATATGCTTTAAATCAAGGAGGATTAAGTCCGTGTATTGCATTAATTCTTCAAGCTCTGTCAAAAAAGGTTCTGTGTTTGAGAAACATCCACCTGATGAATCAATCGTTGTATGAATCCCTTTCTTTTTGCATGCTTTGAATAATTCTAACAAGAATGGCAGCTGTAATAACGGCTCACCGCCGCTTACAGTAATCCCGCCGCCAGAAGGTTGAATGAATGGAAGATAGGAAAGAAGATCATCCATGATTTCGGAAACGGTCATTTGTTTTCCTTTACCTATTTCCCAAGTATCGGCATTATGGCAGAATTGGCAGCGCAAGAGACATCCCTGCACAAACACAACATAGCGAATCCCCGGACCGTCAACCGTACCTAATGTTTCAATTGAATGAATATTTCCGTTCATGATGATGATCTCCTTTCAAATGAAGAGACAAGCCCCAGTAATAAGGGGCTTGCCGCTTAACTTCCTTAATCAATTATAGAGATTCGTGGAAGGTACGGCTGATTACTTCAAGCTGTTGTTCTTTTGTCAACTTGATAAAGTTTACAGCATAACCCGAAACACGAATTGTTAACTGTGGATATTCTTCTGGATGTTCCATTGCATCTAAAAGTGTTTCTTTATTGAATACATTGACATTCAGGTGATGTCCTGACTTGATGGCATAACCGTCGAGAATTGAAACAAGATTAGAAATTTGACTATCAGCATCTTTTCCTAATGCCTTTGGTACAATTGAGAATGTATTTGAAATACCGTCCATTGCATAGCTGTAAGGAAGTTTTGCAACCGATGAAAGGGAAGCTAAAGTTCCTTTTGTATCACGACCGTGCATTGGGTTTGCTCCTGGAGCAAAGGCTTCTCCTGCACGACGTCCATCAGGTGTATTTCCTGTTTTCTTTCCATAAACGACATTTGATGTAATCGTTAAAACTGACGTTGTGTGTACAGAGTTGCGATATGTTTGATATTTGCGCAGTTTTTTCATGAAACGGGTAACAAGATCTACCGCAATGCTGTCAACACGTTCATCGTTATTTCCATACTTAGGGAAGTCGCCATTTGTTTCAAAATCAATGGCAAGCCCGTTTTCATCGCGGATTACTTTTACTTCGCCATATTTAATCGCACTTAAGGAATCTGCGGCAACACTCAAACCAGCAATTCCAGTTGCCATTGTACGAAGAATTTTTGTATCATGTAAAGCCATTTCAATTCTCTCATAGCTGTACTTATCGTGCATGTAATGAATAATATTTAGCGTATTGATATATAGACCAGCAAGCCAATCCATCATTTGATCATATTTTTGCATCACTTCGTCAAAGTCAAGTACTTCTCCAGTAATAGGCTGGAATTGTGGTCCGACTTGAATTTTTAATCTTTCATCAACTCCGCCGTTAATGGCGTAAAGAAGAGTCTTAGCAAGGTTTGCACGAGCACCGAAGAATTGCATTTGTTTACCGATCTCCATTGCTGATACACAGCAGGCAATTCCGTAATCATCCCCATATTCAGGGCGCATCACTTCATCGTTTTCATATTGAATTGCACTTGTCTTAATTGACATGTTTGCACAGAACTTTTTAAAGTTTTCAGGAAGTCTGGTTGACCATAAAACAGTTAAATTTGGTTCAGGAGCTGGTCCTAAGTTATCAAGTGTATGAAGGAATCGGAAAGAGTTCTTTGTGACAAGAGCGCGTCCATCATTTGCGATACCGCCGATTGATTCTGTTACCCATGTTGGGTCACCACTAAATAGATCATTGTAATCCGGTGTCCGAGCAAATTTTACAAGTCGAAGTTTCATAATAAAGTGGTCAACGATTTCTTGCACTTCTTCTTCAGTTAATGTGCCATTTGCTAAATCGCGTTCGACATAGATATCAAGGAAGGTTGATACCCGTCCAAGACTCATTGCTGCACCGTTTTGTTCTTTAACAGCTGCTAAATATCCGAAGTATAACCATTGGAATGCTTCAACAGTATTTTGTGCAGGAAGAGAGATATCAAATCCATAGGCTTTAGCCATTTGTTTTAATTCTTTTAACGCACGAATTTGTTCAGCCAACTCTTCACGAAGACGAATATTTTCTTCTGTCATTACTGTGCTAGTTTCCTGTAATGCTTGTTGTTTTTCCTTGATTAAGAAATCAACACCGTATAATGCAAGGCGGCGGTAATCACCAATGATCCGTCCACGACCATATGCATCAGGAAGACCGGTAATAATTGCTGATTTCCTTGCAAGTTTCATTTCATCTGTATAGGCATCAAATACACCTTGGTTGTGAGTTTTACGGAATTCTGTAAAAACTTTTTCAATTTCAGGCTTTAATTCATAACCATAGGATTCGCAAGCTTGTTGCGCCATACGAATACCGCCAAATGGCTGCATAGAGCGTTTGAA
Organism: Bacillota bacterium; assembly: GCA_030705665.1. Next base: position 11,384 of record JAUZQA010000028.1, on the reverse strand, counting down.
TGGTTGATCAGTTTGGACTCCAACTACCTTTTCAAGTTCTTTATTTAAATATCCAGGTCCATGTGAGGTAATGGTAGAGACGATCTCGGTATCCATATCAAGAACGCCGCCTTTTTCTCTTTCTTGTTTAGAAAGCTCCATTACTTGTTCCCAAAGTTGCTTTGTTGCTTTTGTTGCTTCTGCTAAGAAAGAATCATCACCATCAAATGGTGTAAAGTTCTTCATGATAAAATCGCGTACGTTTACTTCTTTTGTCCAAATTCCTTTTTCAAATCCTTGCCATTGTTCCATGTTTATTCACCTCTGGTTTGTTGTGGTAAGAATATATAACAGCTTAGCTGTATTTAATATACGCTTAGTATAACAGGTCAATTGTGAAATGCATCACATAAATAAGGCAGATTTGTTAAGATATTGTGAAGTCATATTTCACAAGGATATTTTGAGGTTTTTTAAAAATGCCTTCTAGGTAATTTAGTCTATTATGTTTATCTGTACTATAATTATTGGATTATTTAATTCATCTGTTATATAAAAACATATAATCGTAAATATGAATTGGTCTAAATAAAAAAGCAGCAATAAAGGCTGCTTTAGTATACACTTACTTAACAACAATATATGCAATCATCGGACTGTGGGATTTGTCATTATGCGTTTTACATATTAGACGATAGGTCCCTGATTGATTAAAATGAAGGGGGACAACAACTTCTTCGCCTTTTTTAACATTTCCTTTTAAGTTGGTACCTTCAATATAAAAGGGATGTTCCTCTCCATTAATTCCGCTAATATAGAGGTTCACTTTTTCCCCCTTTTCCAAAAAGATCGTTCCAGGGTCCCATCGGTAGGACTCAATTTGGGTTCCATCTTTCATGGTTGTTTTAAATTCCCCTGTTACCATGTGAATTTCGCGGACATTTTGTCCATTTTGAACATTAAAAACAACTGTATCCCCTTTTTTTAAAATAAACCACGTTGAAATGGTTGCCAGGATAATACCAGAAATCAACACATATAAAACGGTCTCTCTTTTAAAAACGAAAAACTTCATTCTCCGTATCCCCCTGTCTTTCCTTTGTACTATTTAATATTTATGCAGAACAGGGTGGAAAACTTGTCTATTTTTAATAATTTCTTTCAATAATTATCAGCGGTATCGTGGTAATAGTTTTGAACCAAACAAATACTGTCAACAATGATAGATAGGAAATCGATCAGTCCCATGAGGTAAATTTTTCTTTGTTTTTTTTAGCCAACAGTTTATATTTAAATCAGAAATGAAATTAGGAGATCATCATGACGGGGATTAAAAAAGAAAGAATCTTTACAACGGTTAAATTTATTTTCCCTCTTTTTCTATTGGTATTAGCTATATATGAAATAAAAAAGTTTGCTAAAGGGGTAAATACTGAATTACTAGATCAGGAAGTAAGTCATTTACACATTAGTATACTTGCACTCATACTAATCATTGCATTAATTTCGACTTTCCCAATGTTTTTTTACGATGTAATCCTTGTCCGTGTTCTAGGTATAAAAATTCAACGGAAAGAACTGTTAGAATACTCATTTATTGCCAATTCATTTTCGAATTTAATCGGGTTCGGCGGACTTATAGGAGCAATGCTGCGTACGTTTTTTTATCATGATTTTGAGCATGACCGAAGGAAACTCGTTGTTGGGATTACATCTGTCTCTCTTTTTTATTTAACAGGAATTTCTTTACTTTCTTGGGTTGTTACAATCGGCTACCGCCATTTTCCACTATTTCAAAAAGAACATTGGCTGTATTTTGCCGTATTAGCAGTGGGATTTTATTTACCCATATTTGTTCTTGTCCATATCATTAATGCCAAAAAGGACGAGCAATCGCTAATAACGTTAAACATTGGAGTTAAGCTGGTAATAATTTCGTTTTTGGAATGGTTTTTTGTTTTTTTAACGATTCTGCTATTGAGTGAGTTACTCGGAATATCTATAGGTGTCAGAAACCTAATTCCTGTTTTTATTATCGCTTCCTGTGCAGGTATTATCAGCATGATCCCAGGCGGGCTCGGTTCATTTGATTTAATTTTCATTTGGGGTATGCAAGATTTACATGTTCCTAATGAAAAAGTAATAGTTTTACTGCTATTTTATCGACTTGGTTATTATTTAATACCATTCTTTATCAGTTTGGTCATGTTTGTAAAATCATTTTGGGTTAAGTGGAATAAGTCCTGGAGTTATCTCCCAAGTGCTATACTTCAGGGAATTAGTCATATCATCTTAACATTGCTTGTTTTTGCTTCCGGTCTCATTCTGCTTCTTTCTGCCAGTGTACCAGGAATCATGTCAAGGATGAGATATGCACAAGAACTTCTATCGTTTCCGATTATGAATCTTTCACATCAACTATCTGTTGCCGCAGGCTTTCTCTTATTAGGGCTGTCGCGGGGGATTGAATATAGTGTAAAGAGAACGTATGAATTAACAGTAACTGCTTTAATATTTGCAGCGGTTTTTTCAATATTTAAGGGAATTGATTATGAGGAAGCAATTTTTCTAATTATTGTTGCGATCCTGTTACGACTGGCAAAAGGACAATTTTATCGAGAAAGCTATGTTATGACCTGGGGAAAAACAATTTTCGATGTTACCCTTGTCCTTGTGATTACATCCATGTACCTGATTATTGGATATTCTAATTTACCGTCAGCTAAAAAATTAATTCCAAACAAATTGCAACAATATGTAATCGTCGACAGTCACGATTTATTTTATAGTGCAATAATCGGTCTGTTAATAGCCTTTATCATCTTAATGTTTGGTTACTTGATCAGCAATCCTAAAAAGTGGGTAATGGAAACATCTCTGCATCAAGAAAAGGAAATTATTAAACATTTACAGGAGTATAAAGGGAAGAATTTGGCCCATTTGATTTTTTTACATGATAAGTATATTTTTTGGAATCGAAAAAGGAATGTGTTGATCGCTTATCAGCAATACGCTGATAAACTTGTTGTACTCGGTGACCCGATAGGAGAAAAAAATGACATCTCGTCAGCGATTGAAGAATTTCAGCAAATTGCTGATATCCATGGGTTTACACCAGTTTTCTATCAGGTAAGTGATGAAATGCTTTCCTATTTGCATGTAGGAGGGTATGCATTTTTTAAATTAGGGGAAGAAGCTCTTGTAGATTTGAATTCAATGTCTTTCTCAGGTGCAAAACAAGAATTTTTACAAGGAACCGCTGATAATTTTAAGAAACAAGGGTATTCTGTTTCTATTATAAAACCGCCGCATTCTGGTGATTTATTAAATAAATTGCGGGTTGTATCGGAAGAATGGCTTGAGGGCAGTAGAGAAAAAGGTTTTTCATACGGTTTTTTTAATGAAGATTATTTAAACAGAACGGAAATTGCCCTTGTTACGGATCAGAACTCAGCAATTATTGGATTCGCTAATCTGATCCCTGTATTTGATGATCAAATTACCTCATCCTTTGATTTAATGAGAATTTTGCCGAATGCTCCTGCTGGAATCACCGATTTTCTGATTATATCTTTGTTAGACTGGGCAAAAGATAATGGGTATCAACGTTTTAATATGGGAATGACTCCGCTTTCTAACGCGGGTTTATCCCGATTTTCGTTTTTAAGTGAGAGAATAGCGGCACAAATTTTTTTACACAGTCATTTCATTTATAATAAAGCGGGTATAGATCGATTATCAGAAAATCAAAAAAGAATTTGGGAACCTAAATTTTTAGCATATCGCAGAAAATCTTCACTCCCATTTACAATGATGCAAATATCATTATTAATATCTAAAAAGCGTCTCTAATAAAATTCCGTTACCTCGTTCATATTAACGCTAAAAGCCGTTCAAGGATCTATACTTGGACGGTTTTTATTTTTTAACAATCGGTAAAGGATATGATTATGCTCATTATGCATATACATAATTGAGTGTTCTATTTTATTATAGATGAAAATTTATCACTCTCTTTTTAAAAGATACTGATGACTTTTATGGTTTAAGGGATGTGAATAAATGGATATAGAAAAATTGAAACAATGGATGGAAGTTGCCCAAAATATGCAGGGTGGTGAGTTTTGGAATAATATTTTTGACCAGGACTTCGCCAAACAATTTCTTGATGAGCAGCCATTTAAAACGTCTTCTGAATCTTCAAAGGGAGACCCACGCGAAAAACAGCAGCCATCCCAGGTGTATCCTATTATTGAACTGTTAGAGGGAGAACAAGAGGTAAATGTTATTATTGAACTTCCAGGATTAAAAAAAGAGGATATCGAGCTGGGGATAGCTGGAGATGTTTTAACAGTAAAAGGAATAAACAACCCCATCTATTCTCATTTAAAAAGAACATACTCGGAGAGGTTTACTGGAGAATTTCAAAGACAAATTAAATTACCGGACACAATTTCTCCCAATCAATTAAACGCAAGGTATTGGAATGGTCTCTTGATTGTCAGCTATCCTCGAGCATATTCAAGAGTAGAGATTGTCCCGATTGATGAATAAAGGAAGAACAGGCTTCTAAATGGACATGTTAATACCAACATTTCCATATAAATAGATTAAAAAGGCGAAAATAAGGGGCGTTTACTGAATGTCATTAAAAGATTTATTCCACATATTCAGTAAAGATGATTATGAAAAAGAATTGAAGAAAAAGATTTCCCTTCTAGAAACAAATATTGAAGAATTAAAGGGCACAGTTGCTAAAATCAAAATGGAGAAGCAGGAGCCAACAGAACCAAAAGACCCACCGATTATTATCGAAAAAATCCATATAGACAAAATCGTACTTGATAAATATGAATTAAATAATAATTTTGGTCAGTTAGGGATTAAAGAATTAAAAGGAAAATTGAATATTGGAGCAACATATGGAAGCGAGTTTATTCCTAAGCCAAATGAAGAGGAAAACAAGCAAACTTTAAGGAATAAGAAAATGGACAAAACTAAAAACTCAGAAGGGACTAAAGTTGGGCCTAAAGTGAATATTTATGCAAATCGAGATGATTAAAAAAGACTAAAGGGGAGATGTACCTTTAGTCTTAAAATAACTTATCTAATTCTGCTTTCAACCTCTTGGCATACCTCATCTGCGGACATCCCGTTCGCATCGATGACGGATCCTTTCGTGGAAGTATCCTGTATACCCATTACGTTCGAATCAAGTCCGGTGACTACACAGCAATCGCAGCCTTTTGCGTCGGATTCCTGCTTTAACTGAACTACATCATATCCTTTTTCCCGAAGAGCCTGTTGTACATTTGTAAGAGATTGTTCTACTCCAACCTTTGCCATCCAAAAACACCTCCTCCTGATATTAATTTGCCACAGTTATATCCCAAATATTCTTAAGTATAATCGTATAAGATGCTTCCTGAATTCTAAAGCTATTATACGGAGGTGTAATTATGGGAAAACGTAAAGCAGATCCATCTACAATTGGTTTATCTTCTCAACAGGTAGAAGGTCAGGGGACAACAACAACAGAAACAGGCAGCAAAATGAGGTCATCTGCAAATAAAAAACAAAAACAACACAGCAAATAAGAATCGAGAAAGCACCTATTGAGCTTTGAAATGGAAAAAAAGGCATAACGGAGTACCTCGTTATGCCTCTTGGTTATTATTGATACATTTCTGCAACTTGCTTTTGCAAATCAGTATTTTCAAGATATTCATCATAGGTCATTTGTTTATCCACAAGACCTTTTGGTGTTAATTCAAAAATACGATTGGCAATCGTTTGAATAAACTGATGGTCATGGGAAGCAAATAAAAGGGAACCTTTGAAATTGATTAGCCCATTGTTTAGTGCGGTAATGGATTCCAAATCAAGATGGTTTGTTGGTTCATCCAGGAGGAGCACATTTGCTCCGCTTAACATCATTTTAGAAAGCATGCAGCGAACCTTTTCCCCCCCGGATAATACACTGGATTTTTTCAGCACCTCTTCACCGGAAAAGAGCATTCTCCCTAAAAATCCCCGTAAAAAGCTTTCACTATCATCTTTAGGTGAAAACTGTCGGAGCCAATCAACCAGATTCAACTCACTATTTTCAAAATACTCCGAGTTATCTTTTGGAAAATAAGCTTGAGAGGTAGTGATCCCCCATTTAAATGTGCCGCTGTCTGCTTCCATTTCCCCCATTAAAATTTTAAAGAGGGTTGTTTTTGCTGTCTCATTTGTACCAACAAGAGCAATTTTGTCTCCCTTATTCATTACAAAACTTATATTATCAAGTATTTTGACACCATCAATTGTTTTTGTAAGCCCTTCAACCCTAAGAAGATCATTGCCAATTTCACGATCTGGTGTGAAACCAACGAAAGGATAACGCCGTGATGATGGCCTAATATCATCTAACGTAATTTTATCTAAAAGTTTTTTCCTTGATGTTGCTTGCTTTGATTTAGAGGCATTAGCACTAAATCGAGCAATAAAGCTCTGAAGTTCTTTTATTTTTTCTTCCTTCTTTTTGTTTGCATCCTGGGTCAATTTTACAGCAAGCTGGCTTGATTCATACCAAAAATCGTAGTTTCCAACATATAGTTGAATTTTTCCAAAATCCAAGTCTGCAATATTCGTACAAACTTTATTCAAGAAATGACGGTCATGGGAAACGACAATAACTGTATTTTCAAAGTTAATTAAGAACTCCTCGAGCCATTGGATGGCCTTAATGTCCAAGTGGTTGGTTGGCTCATCAAGCAATAAAACATCCGGGCGGCCAAATAAAGCTTGAGCGAGCAGAACCTTCACTTTTTCAGAGCCTGTCAATTCAGCCATTTTTTTATCATGCAGGTCTTCTTCAATGCCTAGTCCTTTTAATAGAATTGCTGCCTCAGACTCTGCTTCCCAACCGTTTAATTCAGCAAATTCACCTTCAAGTTCAGCCGCTTTCATTCCATCTTCATCAGTAAAATTTTCTTTCATATAGATGGCGTCTTTTTCCTGCATCACCTGATAGAGTCTTGTATGACCCATAATGACCGTTTTTAAGACTTCAAATTCTTCATATTCAAAATGATTTTGTTTAAGGACTGCCATCCGTTCATTCGGTCCGAGTTGAACAGTACCCGTTTGCGGCTCAATTTCTCCCGACAAAATCTTAAGAAATGTTGATTTACCCGCACCATTTGCTCCAATTAATCCATAACAATTACCAGGGGTAAATTTTATATTAACATCTTCAAAAAGTTTACGTTCTCCGTATCTTAAACTAACATTGCTCACGGTTATCATGTTTAAATCCTCCAAACACAAAATATGACAAAATTATATCATTTAATAAAGGAAAGGGCGAATTCTTTTTACGACGCGGTTATCTTCGAATACGCAAAAAATCAGAAAAATAAATTATGCCTAAACTTAAAATTTACAGATAAAATGATTAAATGTCAAGAATTAAAATTGGATTATTCAAAGAAAAATTTATAAAATTTCACACTTTATTCATAAATATAGTGTAGAATGTTGTTAGATAAGAGAATAAAGAGAAGGTGGAATAAATGGCTAAAAAACAAATTTCTGAGCTAGTTGTTAAACTGAAAAAAGCAGGAATTAAAGCGAGTTTAACCAAACCAAAATCAAAATACCTTTTATCATTAAATCAAAGCAAAAACTGCACAACATCTATAAATTAATCTAAGCTTGATGATTCCAATCGGTACATAACCACTAGAAAAGTCCATTTCCCATCACCTGTTTAATATGGAACTCTTTCATTTCGTTTTTTCAATACTTTGTGCATCCCGAACGAACATATTTTTTTCATAAAAATAAAAAACCTATAGATCTGTAAAATAATAAAAGGGCTTGCCATTCACGGCTAGCCCTTTTATCAATGGTATTTGAAAATAGTTTAAACCATTACACCAACAAAAAATTCTTCGTAAAGTGCTTGAACTGCTTTTTTCTCCTCTTTTTCTTTTACCCCAAACATCATGCTTACTTCAGAGGAACCTTGGTTAATCATTTCAATATTAATCGAGCTTTGCGCTAACGCTTTAGATGCTCTTGCCATTGTTCCAATATTATGACGCATTCCTTCACCAACTACCATAATTAAGGCGATATTTGGAATTACATGTACCTCGTCCGCCCTAAGCTCATGTTTAATGCGGCTGATGATTTCTTGTTCCATATCTTGGTCCATTTGACTATGACGTAAAATGACAGATAGATCATCAATTCCTGAAGGAGTATGCTCATAGGATAAACCGTAATCTTCTAATATCTTTAATAACCTGCTTCCAAAGCCGATTTCTCTGTTCATCAAATATTTACGAACATAAATATTGCAAAATCCTTTTTCACTGGATATTCCAATAACAGGGCCGTTTTGATTTGTTCGGTGTTTCACGATTAAAGTCCCGGGTGCTGCAGGATTATTTGTATTTTTCACATTAACAGGGATTCCTGCAAGAAAAGCAGGATAAAGGGCCTCATCATGAAATACAGAAAAACCGCCATAGGCAAGTTCTCTCATTTCTCTAAAGGTGATTTCACGAATTTCATTTGGATTTTTGATTATATTGGGGTTAACTGAATACACTGCATCTACATCTGAAAAGTTTTCATACAAATCAGCTTTTACTCCATTTGCTAAAATTGAACCAGTTATATCTGAGCCGCTCCTTGAAAAAGTTACAACTTCTCCATTTTCGTTATACCCAAAAAATCCAGGGAAGATTAAAATTCCTGATTTTTCACGAAGCTGGTAAAGACGATTATATGAATCTGGTAACACTTGGGCATTACCAGGTTCATTTGTAACAAGCAGTCCTGCTTCTTTCGGGTCTACATAGCTAGCCTCAACGCCTTTGTTTTGAAAATAAGCAGCTACCAGCTTCGCGTTATTATCCTCACCACTAGCTTTTAATAGGTCGATATACTGCGCTTCATTCGTTTTATCAGCCTTTATCCGATTAAGTAAATCCTCTCGAATTATATCAATTATGTTAGGAGAAAGGTTTACCTCTTTGGCAATATTGTTATACCTCTCTAGTAAAGCATTTAATTCTGTATCTGTATTACTAGAAGAAAGAGCTTTTTCTGCAAGTGCAATTAACAAATCAGTCACTTTGATGTCATCTGAAAATCTTTTTCCTGGTGCTGAAACAACAACAACTTTTCGTTCTGAGTCTGACATAACGATTTTAAATACTTTATCTAATTGTTCACCAGAGGCTAAAGAAGAACCCCCAAATTTTACTACCTTCATCCTAACATCTCCTGATCAATTATAATTCTCAAATTTTGTATCTATTATTACGCAAAAGTCAAAAAGAATCAAGTGTTATTCTTCCTGTAGAGGACAAATGTATTTATTGGGTGGAATGCCTGATGCAATAGATTTTACTATGAAAAAAACTGACTCTAGAAAGGAAGCCTAGTTCATTCATCTTTATATCGGCCAGAATAGGTTTAGAAATAAGCCTATTGGAAAAGATTAATATTATTTCTAACGGTATTGTTATATTTAAATAATATTCCAATGTTTAGGAAACGATAAAAGCGGAAGAAAGGAAGGGACGTCATTGTCTGGACCTAGTTTGAAGAAACAGGATGCGCATAATTCAATTCATGAGGCAGCGTTAAATGAAGCAAAAGAATTAAATGAATTATTTCGTTTGTGTTTACAGAAGGAACAAAAAGAAAAGGCCTTCCAAGTTGCTGAAGTACTGGTGGAGCAATGGGAATCACGAACACTTAAACATGCAGAAGCAGAAGAAGAAGGTTTATATACCGAAATGGTCAAAGAGAATCCGAAGTTACATCATCTTATAATACAACTTACTCGAGATCATGATTTGATGCGCCGAATTGTTGAGCAAATAAAAGTACAGTTATCAAAAAATGAAGTGAATGAATGGACGTTGTCATTAATGGAATCTCTTATTGTTATAGATTCTATTCATAACGAAGATGAAATGAATAAACTCCTAAATAATACGAATGATACCAAATAGAAAGAAATGGAAGGTGGTATGGAAATGCTGGAGGAACGGTTATTACGTTTTGCTGCACCGCAATTGTACAAGAAAATGATTGAAGTCTTTTCAAATCACCACATCCATTCCTATGAGGTGCAGGCATATGTGCTAAAAATTAACCAGGGAATGAATGTTACCTTAAGGTTTTCTTCTGATTTTTCTATGTTTGTTTCCACCTATGTCAGCTGTAAACAGGCTGAAAATCCAGATAATAAGATCATTCAATTCTTTGAAGAAGCGGCAGAAAAATGTAAGTCTATTTTAATTGCTGATTATTATAAAATGATCAAGCTTTAAAAAGGGGTTGTAAGGGATTGTTTTCATTTGAATCCGATGCGTTTCTAGTTGATGATCGGGAAGATTTAATAAATGTATTACAAATGAGATTCGGGGGTATTAATGGGGCAATAATAGAGAGAATCTATGAAATTGACGATATGAATACATTGCAGCATCTTATTTTAGCTGCAGCAAATGCTGTTAGCTGGGACGTATTTGTAGAGGAATTAAGTGCTGGAGAGAGATCATTTCGAATACTAGGAGAGAATTTCAATCCATTGGGTGAATTTGTAGAAAGAAGGGGTGATATAAATGGAAAAGGGCAAAAATAATTTATTGCATTCCCTAAAACACTTGGTGAGGGGAGAACGTATTAATGATGGATGGACAGAGGAAAATCCGCGTCCTCGTGATTGGGAATCTGTTTACAGAAATCGTTGGGGTCATGACAAAGTAGTCCGCTCCACGCATGGAGTAAACTGTACAGGCTCTTGCAGCTGGAAAATCCACGTGAAGGGTGGAATTATCACTTGGGAAACCCAGCAAACTGATTATCCTTCAACTGGTGATGATTTTCCTGAATATGAACCAAGGGGATGCCCTCGAGGGGCCAGTTTTTCATGGTATACATATAGTCCTACACGTGTGAAATATCCGTATGTACGGGGGGATCTTTATGCTTTATGGAAAGATGAACTAGAAAGAGCGGAAAATCCAGTTAAAGCATGGGAAAATATTGTGACCGACCCCAAAAAACGTGAGCAATATGTTAAAGCGAGAGGCAAAGGCGGGTTTGTGCGCGGATCCTGGAAAGAGGTTTGTCAAATGATTGCCGCTGCCTCAATTTATACAATCAAGAAATATGGGCCTGACAGAGTTGTGGGTTTCAGTCCAATACCAGCAATGTCAATGGTTAGCTACGCAGGTGGTGCAAGATTTTTATCGTTAATTGGCGGTACCATATTAAGTTTTTATGATTGGTATGCTGATTTGCCTCCGGCCTCACCTCAGGTTTGGGGTGACCAAACGGATGTGCCAGAAAGTGGAGATTGGTATAATTCAAAGTATTTTATTATTTGG
>JAUZQA010000279.1 GCA_030705665.1 Bacillota bacterium | reverse complement strand
TTCTTCGAGATACCTTTGAAAAAATAAGAGAAAATTAAAAATTAGTTAAAAGGCAGCTTTTCGAAAAAGAAGAGCTGCCTTTTTACTGTCAAGTTATTCCTATTTAGTGGATGCAATTATTTCAGATACAAGCTCGAATGAGTGCAGCCTCGCTTTATGGTCAAATATTTGAGCATTTACAATAATTTCATCGGCATTGGTTTTGTCGAGGAATTGTTGAAGGCCTTTCTCCACTATTGCAGGGCTTCCTATAAAGGTCGATTCCATTCGCTGTTGCAATAACGCTTTCTCATAATCACTAAACAATTCATCAATATTTTCTACAGGCGGCTGCAATGGAACACGGTTATTTCGAAATAAGTTTAATATATGTTGTTTCATCGATGTTGAAAGCCAATTTGCCTCTTCATCTGTGTCAGCAGCAATGATATTTACGGCAACCATCGCATGCGGATTTTTTAATTCTTCGGACGGACGGAAATTTTGGCGGTATATTTTAAGTGCCTGTAAGGTATTTTCAGGTGCAAAATGGCTGGCAAAAGCAAAAGGAATTCCGAGCAATCCTGCTAATTGTGCACTATAGCCGCTAGATCCTAAAAGCCAAATAGGGATCTTCAAACCCTCTCCAGGAATAGCTCGAACAGGTTTGTCAATGGATTGTGAGGGTGAAGCAAAATAATTCTTAAGTTCATCAACCAATTCAGGAAAGTTTTGCCCATTGCTATAAGGGTCACGTCTTAGTGCATTTGCAGTAAGTTGGTCTGTTCCTGGTGCACGTCCAAGTCCAAGATCAATTCGCCCTGGAAACAGGGCCTCAAGGGTACCAAACTGTTCGGCAATCACTAATGGGGCATGATTAGGTAACATGATGCCTCCGGAGCCCACACGAATAGTAGAGGTCCCTGCAGCTACATGTCCAATAACAACGGAGGTGGCTGAACTGGCAATTGCAGGCATATTATGATGTTCAGCGAGCCAATAACGATGGAAGCCCCAGTTTTCAGCATGTTGTGCAAGGTCCAATGTATTTTGTAAGGACTCAGAAGGAGTGCCTCCCTGGATAATCGGGGAAAGGTCAAGTACAGAGTATGGAATATCACTTAAACGCTTATGGTGAGCATGGAGATTAACCATCAGTTCATCTTCTTTCTGTTTTTTTCTTGTAATCATTGAATTATTTAAATTAAATATTATCAGCTATTTTTGTTAGCGCAAAATAATCTGATTAATCAAGTTGATGAAATTTATTTCAATAAGCAAAAAAAACAAAGGCAGAACCAAAATAGGTCCTGCCTTTAGAATCCAAATAAATGGCTAACAAAGTTCTTTTTCTTGGTTTTCCTTTCTTTATTTGCTTTTTCAGTTGGTAATGGTTTTTCGGCATCATGCTCTGGGGATAACTGTTTTTCAAGTAGGCTAATTTTATTAGTAAGGGTTTTGATTTGAATTTGCAACTCTTCTATTTCTCTTCGATGCTGCAAAAGTTGATAGGTAGTAACAGAATCTGCCTTATCGTTCAATTTGGTTTCCAGCTCTTTCATTTTTGAAGATAAGTTTTCAATTGCTGGATCGCTGGAGCATTCCTTTACTACACCAATTCGAGCTTTTTTCTCGTAATGTGGGGCAATATCTGATAGCAGTACACCTTGTTGAATTTGTTGATGGATGCCCTTTAGTAATTCAATGTCTTCTTCTTTGAAAAGATAATGGCCACGGTCATTTTTTTCCATTGGTAACTTTAATTGTTTCACCCAGCGCTGGACGGTACTAATTGATACACCTAATAATTTGGCTACTTCATTTGTATTCAATTCTAATCCCTCCACCTTAACGTAGGTATAAAATCCATTTAAACTCAATTTACTCACACGCATCAATAACTACCAAAATTTCCACCATTTTTTTTCTTTTTCAGCAGCAGCTTCTCGAAAGCTTGTTAACATACCTTGGAATGCAAGTTCACGTTGTTTAACTTCGTTGCGGAATTTTTCACGATCTTCAAGAAAATATTCATGTTGTGATTCGAGTGTTTCTGTTAGGGTACTTAGTTCTCTATTCGTAACATCAATATAGTGGGAAAGTTCTTCAGATGTTTCTGCCAGCTGTTTAGAAATTGAATAAAATTCTTCAGAGTTCTCTATTGATTGCTGAGCGATAGATTTATCAATTCTAATAAATGTTTTGTCTGTTAAATCAGCTGTTTTTTGGAGAGTAAATGCAAGCTCTTTCATCTCGTCTTGCACATTTGCACTAGCTTTATATAGCGAATCTGAGAGAGATTTCACAGTGTAAACATTGCCTTTAGAAATCTCTTTTTTCACTTCTTCGACCACCTCTGTTCTGACAGCACTTCTAATTTCATTTTTTACTTCATTTAAGAATGTCTTTTTATATTGATCCATTGCCATAAAAAACTGTTCTTGGTTCCAGTGTGATAATTCAAGTGAAACTTCACTATCTGTATCATCACTTACAGTACCTTCACTTACAGCATCTTCAATTGTAAAGATTGGTATTTGTACAGTGATGTCATCATTTCCTGTGTCAGAAAGACTTTGCTGCTGCATTAGCATTTCAGTTATTTTTTCCTTCCCTAAATCATTGTCTTCCCAATCCTTGATCTGTTGTAGCAGATCTATTTCTGTTTCAGAAAAAATACGTGCCCCTTGTTTTGAACGTGGAATTGTAAGCAGGCCATTAAGGTCCTTTTCCCATTGTTTGATGGTGCTTGTTGGAACATTTATAATTTTTGAAATTTCTTTTAAGGTATAGGTTCTCAATTTCATTCCACCCTTTCAATCTATGTCTAATACATACACTTAGGTATTAAATTCACAACTAGCCTTCTATTTTCCTGCCAACTGACAAAAGCTCTCAAAACAAGACCATTTTTAAGGAATATCAACAATTTTCACTGAAAATATCGATAATTATTTAAATAATATCTAAAAAAGTATTGTAAAATAGTAAAAATGGGAATTAAAATAGTAGTGAAAAAAAGGGGAGAGAAGGTTCATCATGTGGATTGGAGCGGCGTTGTTAACAACTGTAAGTTTTGGAACGAACAACACGATTTTTAAATGGAGTACAGGAAACGGTCTTTCAAAGGTACATATTCAGTTTTTCTTTTATTTTGTTGCTTTTTTACTTACACTTGGGTATGCAATTGCAACTGGACCACTGCATTTGAATGTAATGACTATTATCTTAGGTTCATTAATTGGAATTCTCAATGCAAATGGTAATATTCAAATGTCAAAAGCATTTGAAAAAGGACCTGCAAGTCTAACATCACCTATCATTGGGACAAATGCTTTTTTGCCGATTTTGAGTGCGGCAATAATATTCCACGAACATGTTACTATTTTTCAATGGATTGGGATTATCGTGATGCTCGGATCTGCACTAGTCATTCAATATGCACCTAATTCCAATTACAACCTGAATTATTTACCATGGATTTTTCGAATTGTTCTTGCGATCCTATCCTTTGGTATTCTTGGTATTTTAATGAAAACAACGTCCTATTTGCATATTGACTCTCTTAATACTTTAATCGCGATGTACGGCGGGGGCAGTGTATATTTAGCAATTTGTAGTGTTTTTGGCAGGGATCATTGGAAACGCTCGGAAGTAAGTGTGGGAGCCATTGTCGGCTTAATAAGTGTGATTGGATATAGCAGTTATTTTTATGCATTAAAAACGGGGATGGCAAGCATTGTTTTTCCAATCGTGAGCTTGAATTGTTTAGTAGTTGTTTTTGCGGGTTACTGGTTTTTTAAAGAAAAATTAAAATTATATCAAATAATTGGAGTCATTTCGGCATTACTGGGGATCGTCTTTACAAAAATTTGAGCAGAGGAAAAAGCAGTGCAAAATACACGCACTGCTTTATCTTTATTTGTATCTAGTATTTAGCATTTATACAACAAGTATCCGAATGGCATCATTTAATTAGTCTATTAACCTCAGTGTTTTTAAACCATTAAGAATTCCAGAATGGGCCACCGCCGTAGTTTTGTGTTTAGCATATGAAAATAGTTCTGGATGGGCATTACCCATAGCAAAGCTCTCACCGACATTCATTAACATTTCTTTATCATTTAAGCCATCCCCAAAAGCTATTGCAGCCTCTTTTCCAATCCCTAAATGTGTTAAAACACAATTAACACCAAAACCCTTGTTAACATGATCTCTTATTACATCGAAACAATTTTCCATTCCTTCCACATGGACTTGTGCTAAGTGAATTCCCCCTTCGTTTAGATAGTGACGATCTTCATTTCCACGTACGTTCATTAAGGTTATCCCAAGAATATTAGTCAAGTCTGATCTTTTATATAATTCATTTTTATGTAGATGAAATTTTGTAATAAATTTGTTTACGATAGGCGAATCCAATGATGTAAAAGCATTATGGTTATTTGTATATAAAACCATTTCATTATTATACTCTTTTGCTAACTTAAAAAAGTTATCAACCAATCCTGTGGGCATATAGTCTTTGTATAAATCTTCTCCTTTGTAAATCCCAAGAGCGCCGTTATATCCAATAAAAGAATTTATCTTTAATTTCCCAGCAATATCCAGAATTTCATGGATAGGACGGCCAGTTGCAAGAAAAACTTCAATTCCTTGTTCTTGAGCTTTGGCTACTGCTATTTTCGTAGATTCCTCGATCTTATCATCAGGTGTTAAGATTGTTCCATCAATATCTAAAAATAATACTTTGAATTGACTCATAGTTTCTCTCCTTAAGTTGTTTATGAAGTTAGTCTAACACTATGAAAGGTGATAAGGTATCCAGAATATATAATTTTTATTTGCTTTATCAAAAAAATCATTCCTTTCCAAAGCACAAGATTTGATAATAAATTTCCCATCAAAGTAAATATTATTACATAACGAACTGGACCTTATAAAGGATTTTTGACTCCGTTTGAATCTGTATTTTCAGTTAACACATTAATTATAGTTATGAAAGGAGCTGTAAGAATGAGGGTATGTGAAATTTGTGGTACAAAAGAAGAAATAGACACGAAAGGTAATGAAGAATGTGCATCCGTCATTCTACACATATGTGAAAGCTGTCGCGATGATCAAAAATGGTCCGGTTATGAAAATTGGTTATTTTAACTGATCTAACAATTTATTATAAAGGTGATAGCAATTGCTATCACCTTTATAATTCTGTGCTGTGCCTTAAAAATGTAAAATTTTTTTATGACAAAAAGCTTGTCTTTATGCTATAGTAGGAAAGGAATTTAATATCAATCCGCCAAGTCGCGGTAGAGGTTCTAGCTACCCTCTCAAAAAAACTAAGAGAATCAGTACTGCTTTCTTAGTAGTGCTTTTTTCTATTTAAAGGAGTTTTTACAAATGAAAAATGAAAAAGCTGTGGTTGTATTTAGCGGCGGCCAGGATAGTACAACATGTTTATTTTGGGCTCTGAAACAATTTAAGGAAGTTGAAGCAGTAACGTTTGATTATAATCAAAGGCATAGATTGGAAATAGATTGTGCTGCAAATATTGCAAAAGAACTTGGTGTTCGTCACCATATCCTCGATATGAGTCTTTTAAATCAGCTTGCCCCAAATGCTCTTACAAGAAGTGATATTCCCGTTGCTGATGGCGTCGATGGAGAATTACCATCTACGTTTGTTCCGGGTCGTAATCTATTATTTTTATCATTTGCTGGTGTTTTAGCAAGTCAAACAGGGGCAAAACATATCGTAACGGGGGTTTGTGAAACAGACTTTAGCGGCTATCCAGACTGCAGGGATATATTTATTAAATCATTAAATGTAACCTTAAACCTTTCAATGGATAACCAATTTGTTATTCATACCCCACTTATGTGG
>JAUZQA010000278.1 GCA_030705665.1 Bacillota bacterium | reverse complement strand
ATTTCCGATGTAGAGATGTCTCCATTCTCAGATAAGTTAATGTTGTTTTTTGTGAATACTTGCCTGGGAATATTCTGTTTTACCATGATCAGTCAGGCTATAACTTCCAGTTTAAGAACGGATATTGTATCAAAATTGGACAAAATAGCTGACGATATGAAAAAGTATTATGGACTAGGTTTACTTTTTGCGATAAAAGAAAAATGGTTTGAACAACCTCCTCAAGCAGTCAATAGAAAAGTCTAGTTAACCAAGAAAAATGCCTAGTCTTTGGACGGTCAATTGACATTCTAAAAGAAAATAATCTAAAATCTATCCTCACTTTTTTTATAAGGGTGAGGGATTTTCATTTAAACTATGTTGCATGGTGAATATGAAAAAAAGAAAAATGGGGATAATAATAACCATCAGTAACGAGAGAGTGAAAAAGTTGAATGTACCCTATCCAAGCTATGGAAAAATAAGTAATCTGGAAGATAAGCTTGCAGAAATGAAAAATGATTATTGGCTTCATCACGATTTGTTTACCTTTCAATGGTGGTTACTTTTGATCATATTTGTTGTTCCTTGGATTTTATGGTGGAGGTATGTCGATAAAACTAGATTAAAGGATATCGTGCTTTTTGGGAGTTTATTAATGCTTTTGGTTGGACTAATGGACGATATAGGTGTTTACGCTCACTTTTGGTCATATCCCTATAAATTATTACAGGTAGTACCACGATTAGCTGCTGTTGATAACGGAATTCTTATCGTTGCACATATGACTGTTTACCAATTTTTTAGAAAATGGAAATCATTTATAATCGCTAATTTAGTTATGGCAGCTATTTTTACTTTTATTTTTGAGCCTTTAACGGTTTGGCTTGATATTTATCAATTAGATAACTGGAAATACATTTATTCGTTTCCGATATACGTAGCAAAGGCTGTATTTTTAAAATGGTTAGTTCAAAGAATCAATCCTTAGTTTTTTTGAAAGGTTCCCAAAATCAGGGAACCTTTTTGCATACATCACTTAATCTGAAATGAAAGTTGAATAAAGAAGTTCCAAAATTTCCTCAGGTGAATAACCACGTACATTCTTTTGGAAAGAATACGAATCACTTTTTAAAGCCATAAGCACCATATCTGCCTTAAAGACACTAAGTGAGTGTGTCTGCTCGTTTGCTGCCATTTCATCAAAAAGCCCGGTTGCAATTTGATGTAATTCAGTATATATAGGGCTTTGGGATTGTGGCTTAAGCGGGCTTGTTGACTTGTTTTCCTCTACTCCTGCTAAGAGCTGAGACTTTTTTTCTCTGAAACGAATAAAGAAGCAAAGTAATTCTTTCAATCTTTGGTTTGGAGGGGCTGCAGCATTCTCCTCCAAGTAGGTTACCATATCCTCAAAAAATTGATCAATACTGTCTTTAATTAAATCAAGACATAATTCACCTTTATTTCGATAACGGCGGTAGAGTGTTCCAGGGCCTATTTGTGCTTCTGTGGCAATTTGATTCATGCTTACCTGTTCAACACCATATAGCTCAAATAGTCTATGGGCTGTATTCAAGATCAACTGGCGATTTTTTGCAGCATCACGCCGCTCAGTCCGTGGACGGGGTGTATTTTCATCATTTATCATACTATCACATCCTGAAAATCCTAATATTTCTTGACAAGCGGAGACGTCTCCATTTAAACTAAAGTGGAGAGTTATCCATTTAATTTTAATCCAAAAAGGTGGTATTTACAACGTATGCAAAATCAAAATAAGAAAACCGCATTGTTAGTAATGGATCTCCAAAATGGTATTGTATCCCGTTTTGGAGAAAATACAGAAGTTCTTCACCCGTTTTATAAAGCGGTTGAAGCTGCTCGTCAAAACAATATTCCCGTTATTTTTGTCAGGGTAGGGTTTAGCGAGGGTTACCCTGAGGTTAGTCCGCAAAATAAGGCCTTCTCAGCAATTTATAAATTTGGTGGAATGACCGTATCTGATTTAGCCACACAAATTCACGAATCTTTTCAACCTAAATCTAATGAACCGATTGTAACAAAGTATCGCGTTAGCGCATTCGCGGGAAGTAACCTTGAAGTGATCTTACGTTCACAACAAATCGATACGCTTGTTCTCAGCGGGATTTCTACAAGCGGTGTCGTTCTATCGACTTTACGGGAGGCAGCGGACAAAGATTATCAGATTAAAGTGCTTGCTGATGCCTGTCTTGATACGGACCCGGAGGTTCACCGGGTTCTAATGGAGAAGGTATTTCCTCGTCAAGCAGATGTATTAAGCGTCCAAAACTGGATTGACACAATCAATTGAACAAGGAGTGGCTTTCATTTTACTAAAGAAGGAAGGCTTCAGATTTGTCCAAAACTCGTAAAATCAGTCATTTTAATCAAAAACTTATTGCACCTATGGTCTTAGGCTCGATTCTTAATCCAATCAACTCCTCGATCATTTCCATTGCCTTGATTCCAATAGGGAAAGCATTTGGTGCACAGCCTTCTCAAACGGCATGGCTCGTATCAGCGTTATATCTCGCAACGGCAATTGGGCAGCCAGTTGTGGGGAAACTGATTGATATTTATGGCCCTAGACTTCTTTTTTTAATTTCAACGTCTTTAGTTGGAATTTCAAGTTTAATTGCCGTCTTTGCTCCTGATTTATGGTGGTTAGTAGTTGCAAGGGTATTACTTGGATTTGGTACCTGTTCAGGCTATCCCGCATCCATGTATCTAATCCGCAGGGAGGCAGACCGAACGGGTGAACAAAGCCCTGCCGGGGTATTGACCATTCTGGCTGTAGCTAATCAGACGATCGCGGTAATCGGTCCAATTTTGGGAGGATTGTTAATTGAATGGGGTGGATGGCAGAGTGCATTCTTAGTCAATATTCCATTGTCCATTGCCTGTATCCTTCTCGGGTACCTTCGTTTTCCTAGAATTACTATGCCTGACCGAGGAAAACCAGCGTCAACGATTGATTTTATCGGGATCATTTTTTTTGCGATTACATTACTTTCAGCTTTGCTATTCTTGATGAGCCCTAATCGTTCGACATTATATTTCTTAGGAATTTCCTTCGTTTTTGGAGTGTTATTCAGCTTTAGGGAACTGCGGGCAAAGTATCCGTTTATTGATTTACGTGTATTGACAGGGAATGCCCCCTTATTGAAGACTTATGCACGGAACATGTTGACCTGTGTCATTGCGTACAGCTTCATTTATGGATTTACACAATGGTTGGAAGAGAGCCGAAGTTTAACCCCTTCCACTGCAGGTTTTCTGCTCCTGCCAATGTTTGTGACGGCACTCATTATTTCAAGCATAACGGGTAAAAATCCAGCGATCCATTTAAAGCTTGTGGTGGGTGGTTCGGTTTTGCTAGCAGTGTCTGTATTGTTGGTTATGGTTTGGAATAACAGTCCGATATATATGCTTGTTGCAATCACGTTCTTAATGGGGGTTCCACAGGGTCTGCTTAATCTTGCAAATCAAAATGCCGTTTATTTTCAAGCACTGCCTGCACAAATGGGATCCTCTTCCGGTTTGCTCCGAACCTCTGCGTATATTGGAGCAATGTTGGCCTCTGCAGCCAACGGATTATTTTTAAAATCAGGCGCAACAACTGCAGGTATTCATCATCTAGCCTTGTTTTGTACAGTAATAGGGTCAGTTCTTGTCGGCCTAACGTTGTTGGATCGCTCAATAAGTCAAATAAGCAATGATCAAAAGAGTAATAGGGGAGTTTAGCATGAATTGGAACTAAATGAGGTTAATTCAACAGGATAGGTTATACTTGTTTAATGGAGTGGGGGTATTTATAAAATGGCACGTGCAAAAAAGGTTTTTCGTAAATATCTCAAACGGCTTTCTTTAACTCTGGCAATCATTTTCGTTTTCTGTGCTGGAGTTACTCTGTTTATACAGAATTATCCGTTTGAAAAGAGTCCAATTTTATCAAAAATGGACTATCCTTTAAAGACTACAACCAAATCTGGAATCCCCGGTGATCCAATTAATATCCTTATTTTGGGGCCCGAACAGACGATCAACAGCTATTTTAAAGGAGCAGGTTGGGAAATCCCCGATCCCATAAGTGATAAAACAAGTATAAAAATAGCGGTAGACTCCTTGAGGAATTTACCGTATCCTAAAGCTCCTGTAAGCAACCTATATCTATATGGTCGAAAGCAAGATTTAGCTTTTGAAAAACCAACCAATACCGTACAAATTAGGGATCACATTAGACTTTGGAAAACAGCTACAACTATCCATGGTGAAGAAGTGTGGCTAGGTTCAGCTACTTATGATCACGGAATTGAACTAAGTGGCAGGACTCATTTGCCCACACATCATATTTCACCTTCTGTAGACAATGAGCGAAATAAGGTTGTACAAGATTTAAAACCATTTATGAATTCTTCACTTATTGTATCATTTGATCAGCCTAACCTTTTTGGATTCAATGGCGGCGGAGATTGGTATTTCATGGACGGGAATATTGCCATTTTAGCTGTAAAGCCTTTGAATAAAAATGATTTTTCTACTCAGTCATTGGCACTATCTATAAAACAAGGAGTTTTCCAAATCCTTTCCCCAATCCTTGCTTTACTTTGATAATGTTAAACAGTTAGATGGCCGTTAAAGAAATAGTAGTGGGTATAAAAAAACGCTGAGAAGAATTCAGCGTTTTTTTTATGATTAGTTACCTTTTTAAGACCACCAGGCGTTATATGAATGCCAGTTTAAACTTTGTATTTCTATCAGTTCATTTCAGCTGTATAAAACTAGATTCATTTGTGGTAGATCGGCTGGATATTAATCTATTTTTATTTACATTAATTTTACAATAGATACATTGAAGATGTGAAAATCTTAGTTTATGTTATAAGTAAATAGTTATACATTAATTGAAAAAAGCATCCCTGCGCTCGTTGCGGATTTTTGGAGAAGTCCCAACAGGGGATACAACGAATAGAAAAACATATTCAAAGATTAGGAGGGGATGCCCATTGAGTCGTATACTGGAGGTTTTAAAAGTTTCGACCCGTTTAGGACTTACATCGTTTGGAGGTCCAATTGCCCACTTAGGTTACTTCCATGAGGAGTATGTGAAGAGGCGTAAGTGGCTGGATGAAAAAAATTATGCCGATTTAGTCGCACTTTGTCAGTTCCTCCCTGGGCCAGCAAGCAGTCAAGTTGGGATTGCCATTGGCATACAACGCGCTGGATTAATCGGAGGGCTTATGGCTTGGCTTGGATTTACATTGCCTTCTGCCATCGCACTCATGATTTTTGCCTGGGTGCTTAAGGGACTAAATATCCAACATGCAGGTTGGTTACATGGTTTAATGATTGTCGCTGTGGCGGTTGTGGCACAAGCGGTCTGGGGTATGGCGAGTAAGCTTGCAACAGGGAAAACGAAAGGTACAATCGCCATACTTTCTGCTGTTGTCACCATGCTGGTTCCCACATCAATGGTGCAAGTGCTCATCATTATCGTATCAGGACTCATTGGATGGAGATTCTTCAAAAACGATACGATGCAAGAAATCCAACAAATGCAATTTAAAATCAGCCGAAAAACAGGCATTGTTTTTCTCACGATGTTCTTTGCCGTTCTCTTTGTATTACCTCTCTTAAGGCTTGGCATTCATAATCAAGGACTTGCCATGTTTGATAGCTTCTACCGTGCGGGAGCATTGGTTTTTGGCGGCGGTCATGTTGTACTACCGTTATTGCAACAGGACGTGGTACCAACAGGATGGATGACAAATGCACAGTTTCTAGCGGGCTATGGAGCAGCACAAGCAGTGCCTGGTCCTTTATTTACCTTTTCTTCCTACCTTGGTTTTGTATCGAAGCCGTATCCT
>JAUZQA010000277.1 GCA_030705665.1 Bacillota bacterium | reverse complement strand
TCTTAGCCTCGATAATAATATGAAAGAGCTGGCGAGAATGTCGGTAACCCAGACACTTGCCGGACGAGGCTTAATCGTTGGTGAACAGTTTGAGATCTATGACACGGACCCGAAAATACCGACGGTTTTAACAGCGGTTTAAGGATTATGAAAAGAGTGAAGTTGCTTTTTTACTAAAAAGGTAACTTCACTCTTTTTTTGTGGAGTCACCTAATATTCGTATTGTTTTGGCATTAATAAACAAAATTAATGGTTAGATGATAAAAAGGGAGACTCCAGTAGATGATGATAATAATAACGCAAAGAAAAGTAATTCTCTTCCTGCTTTTTTTCCTAATTTGCCTGACACCAAAAGCGAATGCTGAAAATCACAATGACGAATTTGGAAGGCTGATCATTAGCCTTAACGATAATTGGAGATTTCATAAGGGTCCACAAGGAGATAAGGAAAACTGGAAAGTGGTCCACTTGCCGCATACATGGAATGCAAAAGATGGCACTGACGGCGGCAACAATTACTATAGAGGTGACAGCTGGTATCAAAAAGAGATTAATATTCCGAAAAATTATCAAGGAAAATCCTTATACCTCCAACTAGCTGCAGCCAATAAGGAAGCAGAAGTATTTATCAATGGAAAATCAACTATTACCCATAAAGGCGGTTATACTGCTTTTACAGTCGAGATTACTGACGATGTTAATTATGGAAAAATGAATCTTATCACAATACGAGTAAACAATGAAACAAAGGATATAATCCCGTTGAGCGGGGACTTCACTTTTTATGGCGGCCTATACCGAGGGATTAATCTGCTTGTTACGGATCCAACCCATATCGATGTACAGGATGATGGTTCAAAAGGGGTATATGTCAGTATCCCTAATTCCAAGTCAATCAAGAACAATGCACAAGTTTCTATAAAGGTACCAGTTAAGTCAGAGGACCAAAAGGTAATGGTGAAAGCATCCATCAGCGATGGTCAGGGGAAAAGAGTTGCATCAACAAAGTTAACGGCGGATGAAAAGAAGTCAGAATTACGTGGTAAAGCGATTTTTACCGGTACCATAAGTGTAAGGGGGCCACATTTGTGGAACGGAATGAAAGACCCCTATCTATATACAGTAACTGCAACTGTGATAAGAAAAGGGCAAGTGATCGACCAGGTAAAAGAGAAAATAGGCTTTCGTTATTATACCATTGATCCTAAGAAGGGATTTTTTCTAAACGGTAACAGCTATCCCCTTCATGGCGTTGCTATTAATCAGGACCGAGCAGGATTTGGTAATGCCATTCCTGACAAAATAAGAGCAAAAGATTTTGAATTAATCAAGGAAATTGGGGCAAACACCATTCGAACTGCACACTATCCGCAATCACAGTTTGTATATGAGAAAGCAGATGAAATGGGATTGATAGTTTGGACTGAAATTCCTTTCGTAAATGAAATGAGAACTACTACAGAATTTGCCGAAAATACAAAACGGCAATTAACAGAAATGATTAAGCAAAATAACCATCATCCTTCCATTGTCACTTGGGGGCTTCAAAATGAATTAGGGGCATTTGGAGGCTATATACCAGGTTCTGCTATTCCAAAAGATGTTCAATATCAGCAGGTGACGAAATTACTGCAGGATCTGGCGGATACCGCAATGAAACTTGATCCTGAAAGATTTGTTTCACAGGCAATTATGGGAGTGCCCGCAACAGAAGGAATCCCTTTAACACCCAAAATGGAGGAACAGCTTGATTGGGGAGCCAATACAGCGGCAGGTGGCGGTAAAAATAAAATAGCTAAGTTCATTGAACTTTCTTCCTTGAATTTTTACTTTGGATGGTATACTCCCCAAATTAGTGATTTAGAGACAGCTATTACAAGCCTTCATAAAAAATATCCTGACGCCAAATTAGGGATTTCAGAATATGGTGCGGGAGCAAATCCCTCACAGCACCAGCTGATTGAGCAGCGGTTTAAATGGGATGGCAAAAAAGCAATAGGGCAATGGCACCCCGAGGAATATCAAAGTGTTTTTCATGAACGTTCCTATGGGATTCTTACGAAACACCCGGAATTATGGACAACTTATGTATGGGCTATGTTTGATTTTGGTTCTGATTGGAGAAATGAGGGAAACAATCCAGGGATCAATGACAAAGGACTAATCACCTTTGATCGGAAACTTAAAAAGGATGCATTCTATTTTTATAAAGCACAATGGAATAAGACAGAGCCATTTGTTTATATCACCAGCAGAAGATACATGAATAGAAAAGAAAGGATTTCACCTATTAAGGTTTATTCTAACGTCAATAAAGTTACGTTAACGGTAAACGGCAAGAATTATGGACAAGGAAAATTGCAGCAGCCTGGTGTATTCATCTGGAATCATGTAGAGCTTAAGAACAGTGGAAATGTGGTAGTTGCAGCAGCAAAAAGTGCGGATGGAACAAACGTAAAAGATCATGTTTTAAATTGGATTGTTAAATGACTTTAATGGTAAAACATCCTATAAAAAGACTAAAAATGTTTTCATTTGGGTTATTATAATGCCCATGTGATATGATACGAGAAGAGTCATGGACAGAAAGGTGAAAGAAAGATGAAGATATATTGTTGTGAAGAGTGTGTCGAGATTGCCTTAGATACAATTGTGGATAAATGCGGGACATTTCCGATATTCACAAAATTAGATGTGGATAATTTATCAACAGCCTGTGAATATTGCCCAAAACCTGCTACATATGTTGTGGCGAACGAATGATCTGCCACAAAATGTGGATAAAAAATGTGGATATGTGGATAAATCCTGTGCATAAGTTGTTTGTAAACTGTTTGTAAACCATATGTAAAGGGCTGTGGATTGTGAATATCTCGATAGTAACGGTCGGAAAACTAAAGGAAAAGTATTTGAAACAAGGCATTGAGGAATATTTGAAACGGTTAACCTCCTATGCAAAAGTGGAAATCATCGAGGTTGCTGATGAAAAGGCACCTGAAGAATTAAGTGAATTAGAAATGGAGCAGGTTAAGCAAAAAGAAGGCGAGAGAATTTTGGCCAAGATCAGCAATGATGCCCATGTGATTGCCTTAGCTATCAATGGAAAAATGCAATCATCCGAAGAGTTGGCAGATTCGCTGGATAAGTTAGCAACTTACGGCAAAAGTAAGTTGGCCTTTGTGATTGGCGGATCATTAGGGCTAAGTGATGAAGTATTAAAACGGTCAAACGATCAGCTTTCATTCTCAAAAATGACCTTCCCCCACCAACTAATGAGGCTCATTCTGGTAGAGCAGATCTATCGTGCTTTTCGGATTAATCGGGGTGAACCGTACCATAAGTAAATGGTCTTTTATAGTATGTTCAGCATAGAAGAATCGCGAAATGATTGTATTCAATATTGAGTGCGATAAAAAAATTTTGATAGGATGACAAGATGAAAAAAGATGTTGCTTTGACGGTAAAGGGCAAGTTTGCAAATAAATATAAAAGCGGTTATCCGCTCATATCGAAGGAAGCTATCCTTAATTTGAACGAAGATACTAAGGAAGGAACCATTATCCGTCTCGTTGATGAAAAGAACAGGTTCATCGCAAAAGGCTATTTTGGTAAACAAAACAAAGGCTACGGGTGGGTTCTTAGTCGAAACGAGAATGAGCAGATCGACCAAAGGTTTTTTGTGAATAAATTGAGAGATGCGATCAAATATCGAGAACCGTTTTTTAATAGTCCTGATACCAATGCCTTCAGAGTCGTAAATGGCGAAGGCGATGGTTTAGGCGGATTAACCATAGAGTATTTTGATGGCTACTACTTAATCAACTGGTATAGCAAAGGAATCTACCGCTTTCGGGAGTATATTATCAATGCTCTGAAAGAATTGGTTGAATTTAAAGCCATTTACCAAAAGAAAAGATTTGATGTCAGCGGAAAATATATTGAAGAAGATGATTTCGTAACGGGAGAAAGAGGAACCTTCCCGATTATCGTAAAAGAAAATGGGGTAAACTTTGCTGTTTACTTAAATGAAAGTGCGATGGTTGGTGTATTTTTAGATCAAAGGGATGTCAGAAAAAGAATCCGCGATGCTTATGCGAAGGATATGACCGTACTGAACACCTTTTCCTACACTGGTGCGTTTTCAGTATTTGCTGCCTTAGGAGGCGCAGTTAAAACGACAAGTGTGGATTTAGCAAATAGAAGCTTAAACAAGACCATTGAGCAGTTTCGTTTGAACGGAATAGATGATGGCTCACAGGATATCATTGTTGAAGATGTGTTCCATTACTTTAAGTATGCGGTGAAAAAGCAGCTGGCGTTTGATATGGTGATCCTGGACCCACCAAGCTTCGCAAGGTCAAAGAAGATGGTATTCAGCGCTGAAAAGGACTACAAAAATCTATTAAAGGAAGCTATTTCTATAACAAAAGATGAGGGGATGATCGTTGCCTCCACCAATTCAAGCTCTTTTAATATGAAAAAGTTTAAAAGTTTTATTGATCAGGCATATAGAGAAACAAACAGGAAATATCAGCTAGTTGAGGAATTTTCCCTTCCGAAAGACTTTAAAACAATAAAAGAATTCCCAGAGGGCAACTATCTCAAGGTTGTTTTTATAAAGAATATGCAATAGGGGAAATTAAGGTTGAACACCTTTCTATGTAAAGGGTCCAAGAAAGGGGATCTACCTGTGAATTATGAATGTATTATTGTAGGTGGCGGTATTGCTGGTCTTCAAGCAGCTATTCAATTGGGCAGATATAAACATAAAGTTCTTGTCATTGATTCAAATCATGGCCGATCCACATTATGTAAGAGTTATCATAATATATTAGGTTGGCCAAATGGCATTAGTGGGCAAGAACTTCGTCAGATTGGAAAAAGGCAAGCAGAAAAACTGGGGGTAGAGTTTAAATCCGAAAAGGTTGTCAGTGCTGAAAAGGTTGACAAGGGATTTCGGCTCACGATAAAAACCGGCTCCCAATATGTATCAAAGCGATTGTTATTGGCAACCGGGGTAATGGACAGGATACCTGCATTTCCTGAGCTTCTACCCTGTCTAGGTATAAGCGTTTATGTTTGTCCGGATTGTGATGGCTATGAAGTGAAGAATAAAACTACGATTGTGATTGGCGCAGGAAATGTAGGAGCCCAGATGGCCCTAACCCTTTCTTATTGGACACAAGATCTTATCTATATCAATCATGAACTGACGGAGATATCAGAACACCTATTAAACGAACTTAAGGTTCATCGGATTCGTTATGTTGAAGAAACCATCCAAAAGGTCATGGCAGAAAATTCTTATCTACAAGGATTTGTCCTGAAAAGTGGAAAGAAGATTATGGGAGAACGCGGCTTTATTGCCTTTGGGGGGAATGAAGTGAAGTCGAACCTTGCGAAGCAATTAGGGGTAGAACTTCTTGAAAATCAGCATATTGTTGTCAACCCTCGAACCAAAATGACGAATATACCCAATGTATGGGCAGCAGGTGATTTGGCTGCTCATTCGGAACAAGTGACGATAGCTATGGGTGACGGTTCTGCGGCAGCTATTTGGATACATAAGAGTTTAATGAATGAAAAAGAAGTTTGAGGACATCAAGTTAAACAGCCCCATAGTGTGGGAATGCAAAAATTTACGGTGAATCGTATTATAAGTAAATTGAAAATAGGACAGCATCTTCTCCACTACTGGGAAGGTGCTGTTTTGCTGTTCACTTTAACTAGGTTTTAATATTTAAAGTAGTGGATGCAAATTGCTAGTCTAAATCTTAAAAAGGAGTTGGAAGAGAAATAAAAAAAGCATATAGTTAAAAGGAAAAGCCATTTAGGTTTAAAAGCTTGAAAAAGTGCTTACAAATTAGGATGAAAGCTGATTATACATGAGA
>JAUZQA010000276.1 GCA_030705665.1 Bacillota bacterium | reverse complement strand
TTTGAGTGATGCAATAATCCCCATTGTTAATCCCCTCTCATGTTTAACTTTAGATGAAAACCAACCTGACTACTTTCCTCATTCGGTCATTTTTACCCAAAAAAGGAGAATCATCATTCCGATAATCCTTTTACTAATAAATCTTCATCACATCGGCAATCTCCTCTGAACGTAGCGGCACGTGATTTCGTTCCCAATCTGAAACAAGCGAAATATATAATTTCAACAGTAAGAAACTGGTAAGTTCCGAATTCGTTGGCGGAATCGCTCCCTTGGCAACAGCGGTATCAATTTTTTTCTTAAGGTAGCCAATAATCTCCTCTTCCACATGTACCAACATTTCCGAGACAGCAAGTGTTCCCATTTCCTTTTCTTCTTGGACCAGTTTAATCATTAATTGGTGCTTAGAACGGAATTCTAACAAGCGATACAGGGCACGGTGTACGTTCTCAGCAAACGGTAACCCCGGCTCAATGACTGCTTCCGCTTCAGCAATCATTTCCTTCACTAAGGAAGAGACAATCTCGTTAAATAGTTCTTCTTTATTTTTAAAGAAGGTATAGATCGTTCCTTTTCCTACATTAGCGAGCCTCGCAACTTGATCCATAGTAGTTGCCTTATAACCAAATAACGAAAAGGATTTTGCCGCTGCCTCGATAATCATCCCCCGTCGATCCATACAGATTCCTCCTAACTGACCAATTTGGTTTTTTGGTCATTTGAAACATAATTTAATATATCATAATTATTTTTCCAGTTCAACTGCTTTATTCCACAGAAAAAATACGATTCTCAAAAAGTGAGAATCGCATTTTCATGGTATTTATTTAACTTTCTCTGCCCAGCCAATAAAGTTATTCATCACCGAGTCTAAAAATTGAATCGTTGGTTCGTGTGTTAATTCGCCTGATGCATCTAACTTTTCGTTGATATTTCCAATAAATACTTCATTTCCAGGTAAAGTAAGTGCTCCAATTCCAGGGGAATTTAATATTTGGCGAAGATGAACTTGTGCACGGACAGTCCCTAGTACCCCAGGTGTTGCTCCAACAATCAAAACAGGTTTATTCACCATTACTTTATCTACACGTGAAAACCAATCAAGCGCATTTTTTAAAAATGCTGGAATGGAATGATTGTATTCTGGTGTAGCAATCAAAACGCCATCACTTTGGAGAACCTTAGTTTTGATTTCAGTTACGGCCGATGGAGGTGTTAACTCATCATCTTGGTTATACATCGGCAGCTTTTCAATTGGCAAAAGTTCAATCTCCACCTGGTCCTTAAACCTTTTTTGAATAAACAAGGTTAATTTTTTATTAAAGGATTCTTTACGGTTACTACCTACAATCGCTACTATTTTCATAAAAAGATCTCCTTCGTCTATTTATGTATTTACATTTTTAAGTTTAGGGGAATTTCATACATGATTGCAATTTTTTCGACTTTCTAAATATATTTTTCAATCTATAGAGACAAGATAAGATAGACACCACCAGTATCGGAAAGGATGAGTACTGTTGAAAATCGATCGAGTTTGTACAATTGGGCCAGCTAGCAGCAGCAAGGATATTTTGTCAAAGCTAATCTCAAATGGAATGAATATTATTCGCCTAAATATGTCTCATGGCACACATGAAAGTCATAAGGAAATTATTGAATTAGTCCGTTCCATTGACCGCTCTGTTCAAATATTAGGAGACCTTCAAGGACCTAAAATCAGACTTGGCGAGATAGAGGAAAAGGAAATCAATCTCCAAAAAGGAGCTGCATTTACACTTTCCGTAAAACCCATTAAAGGAAATCAAAATGAAGCATCTGTGGATTATACCGGTTTAGCTCAGGATGTAAAAACCGGAAGCCAAATTTTAATAAACGACGGGCAAGTGGTGTTGACTGTTGAAAATATTGATTCTGACAAAATTCAAACAACCGTAAAAACAGGTGGTCCAATCTCCTCACATAAAGGTGTAAATGTTCCTGGCACAGAGGTTCAATTGCCTGCAATAACAGAAAAGGACAAAAAGGATATTGAATTTCTATTAGAAGAAAAAGTAGATTATATGGCCTGTTCCTTCATCCGAAAACCTAACCATTTAAAAGAAATTCATGCCTTTATTAAAGAGCGGTCTTCCCATTCTCCTAACATCATTGCCAAGATTGAAACAGTTGAAGCGATTACCAACTTTCCAGCCATTTGTCAGGAAGCAAATGGAATTATGATTGCCAGAGGAGATCTTGGTGTTGAAGTGCCTTATCATTGGATTCCGTTGTTGCAAAAAGCAATGATTCATGAGTGCAAGCGAACCAATACATATGTAATCGTTGCGACACAAATGCTGCAATCCATGGTTGAAAGCGCGATTCCAACCCGCGCGGAGGTAACCGATGTTTTTCAAGCTGTACTTGATGGGGCAAATGCAGTCATGCTCTCCGCAGAAAGTGCCGCTGGACATCATCCGATTGAAAGTGTTGAAACCCTTACACGTGTTTCCGACTTTGCCGAAAAGATGAAACAGGAAGAGCCATTTGATTTTGCGGATATTTTGCACTTAATTCGTGATCAGAATTAGGGGCATTTTAGAACAAAGAGGATGTCTTAAGAGGGCTTGGACCCTTCAGACATCCTCTTTATGCATAATTGAAAGTGATTTATTTACTATAAAGCCCCAATACCCGATGGAATTAACGCAGATTAATTTCCAGTTTTGGGGGAATCTTGGCTCGTACCATTTCCAGTTGTCTGATCAGAGCCGTTCGTTTGTGATTGACTGTTGCCATTTGATTGATCGGACCCATTATTCTGTGTTTGACCATTATCGGTTGATTGATCAGATCCGTTCGTTTGTGATTGTCCATTATCAGTTCCATTATTCTGTGATTGATCACCGCTTTGAGATTGGTCAGAACCGTTGTCTTGAATTTGATTGGTATCAGCATTGCTTTTCTTCTCATTACTGCTGCATCCAGAAGCTGCCCCAACCAATATAGAAGTTGCCAACAATGCTAAACCCCATTTTTTAAAACTCTTCATTCTCCGATTCCTCCTTCATTTTTTAAAAATGGTACAATTCAATGATATAAGAATCAGGAATATATAGAATACGAATCATAGATTCTTAACAATAGTTAACTATCTATTCAAAAAATTTATAATATTGTTGGAGGAATTTAATTTTATATAGTTCTTTTTCTCCTTTTTTTCTCTATATGCTACCCATTAGTAAGTAAGAAGAAATAACCTATATTCAAATTTTTTATTAATCAAACGTTTGATTAATAAAAATAGAGCCTGTCGACGTGATCATAATACGTCCCCGGCTCATTCTAATTCATTAGAATCTTTTTATCGGGTTGTACCAAATAACCCCGCCATGTGGAATTTCAGCAGTCTCCAACCTTTTGTAGGCATCTCTTGAACAATTATTTTAAGATCCTATACAGTTCCTCAAGTGTTTGTATTTGATAAGTAGGCTGAATTCCCGTATTGTTTGGCTTCATTTTAGGATTGAACCAGCATGTATCAAGTCCCGCTAACATGCCGCCTTTGATATCAGAGCTTAAGGAATCTCCAATAATTAAGCCGTGTTCCAAAGAAAAATGAGGAATTCGTGCGAAGACGTAATCGAAGTATTCCTTCATTGGCTTCTGGAAGCCTGTGTCCTCTGAAACGAAAACACCTTTAAAGAATGAATGTAAACCTGAATCACGTAAACGTTTATCCTGCGTTTTAGAAACGCCATTCGTAACAATGTACAGGTCAAACTTTTTTTGCAGATCATTCAATAATTCCAAAGCGCCATTTACAAGCTGGTGCCCTTCTTCCAAATACATACGATAGTTTTCTTCCAATAAAACGCCATCAACCTCTTTGCCGTATTCCTTAAAAAGAAGCGAAAATCTAGTATTCAGTAATTCATCTCGTTCTATTTTTCCCTCTTCGTGCGCCCGCCAAAGTCCTTGATTGAGTTCTTTATAATGGGCCTCGAGTTCAGCGGTTAACGGAATTTTTTGATCCTTAAACAATAAGCTTAATGCAAAGCTTTCAGCTGCGCCAAAATCCAATAATGTATCGTCTGCATCAAATAATAAAGTCGTGTACTTCTTCAATATAATCCTTCACTTTCTTACCAATGTTATAGTTTGATATCTTATTACATTATAGATGAAGAAAAGGGAATTTAGGTGATAAACTGATTAAGTCCACGAATTGCCAAAAATCATTTTTTGTAACATGGAGGAATTATTTTGTTAAATCTTTATATAACTCGTCACGGAGAAACTCAATGGAATAGTGAAAACCGATTACAAGGATGGAAGGATTCAGACCTAACCGATAACGGAAAAAGAAATGCTGTGGCTTTAGGGGAAAGATTGTCGCAAATCAAGTTTAATGCCATCTACTCTAGTCCGATTGAGAGAGCAGTAAAAACTACTAAACTTATTTGTTTTGATCGAATAATCCCCATTCGATTTGAAGACGGTCTAAAGGAAATTAATTTGGGCGATTGGGAAGGTAAAGTAAAAGAAGAAATTGAACAGCATTCCAAACAAGAGTTTTTTGATTTTTGGAATGCTCCGCACCTTTATAATCATGAGCCGCATAATGGCGAAAGCCTGGAAGCTTTAAAAAGCCGTGTAGAACACGTCATAAACAGAATTATTGCTGACAACAAGGATGGGAACGTATTGATCGTTACTCACGGCGTCACTATTAGAGCAATTTTATCTTACTTAATGAATATTCCTACCGAAAAATGGTGGGAAGGTCCGTTTATCGAAGGAACCAGTCTTACATTGGCCCAATATGACGAAGGTACCTTTCAAGTAAAGATGATTGGAGACACTTCACACATTAATATGGAAACAAGAAATGCCAAGAAATAAAAAACAACAGCGGTTCAATCAAACGTTTGATTAAAAAAGAAGGGGTGCAGTTTTCATACTGCACCCCCTGTTTCAAATATTCCTTATTTAATTCATAAAACGAATACTTTTGATTAAGAAACTCTTTGTTATTCCTTAATTTAGCAAGGTTTGTGATAAAGTTCCGGTCTGCGATCAGCTAGATAGTTAAATTCAGCCGGTGAACTATGGTATTTTTCGAATGGCAAATCAATCACTTGTACCACTTCATTGTCTAAACCCACATCCGCAATGATTAAACCATCAGGTCCAACAGCGGCACTTTGTCCGTGATACTCAAACCATTTATTTGCCCCAAGTCGATTACAATACACGACAAAAATCTGATTTTCCAACGCCCTCATTTGAATCGACAATCGGTGGATATATTCGTATGGAGCCATATTAGCAGAATTAACGATCAATAAATTTACTCCCTTTAACGCTAACGCTCTGGCAGGTTCCGGAAGCTCAATATCGTAACAAGTAAGCAGCCCAATCCTGAAATCTTCCCGCTCCACAACCGTCAAATCGTCACCCCGATTAAACAGCTGTTTTTCATCAACAAACAAGTGCGTTTTACGGTAATACCCTAGAGCCTCTCCGTTGTGATCAATCAAACAGGTCGTAATATAGATTTCCCCTCCGGCGCCTAGTTCCATAAAAGAATAGACAACTGAAATGGGATCCTCTTTTATCATCGTTTGGATCTGTTTAAAAGAATTCCCGTCAAGGGCCTCTGCCAATGCCTTTACTTCGTCTTTTTCCACGAGGCCCGTAAGCATTAATTCAGGAAAGACAATTATTTCTGCCCTTTTTTCACAAGCTTCCTTTATGGCGTATTCCATTTTTTTCAGATTTGCCTTTTTATCTCCATCGACAATGGCCAGCTGAGCAATAGCAATTTTTATGTCCCTCATGATTGTATCGTCCTCCTACTTAAGAAGAGACCCCAAACCAAATGGAGCCTCTGCCTCTATAAAGAAATTATGCTGATTC
>JAUZQA010000275.1 GCA_030705665.1 Bacillota bacterium | reverse complement strand
TTTCAAGGATTCTGGTATCCACAAAAAAGTCAACTCTTGCTTGCTCTAAATAGATAAAAAAACTAACATTATTGATATGACCCAAGGCATCCGATTCACAAAACCTTGTTCGAACGTATGATTGATGCTCCATGAAATAACCCCTTCTTTTTACATTCTTATGATAGCTGCAAATAATAAAATTCCTTTTTTTGGTACTACTAACAAGTTTACAATCTTTTTAACCGTTTTTTCTAAAGATATGCTCAAAAAAATAAAGATCGTTTGCCTGCTAACAAAGGGGAAAAAGATTAAGTTCTGACTGATCGTTTATTTATCTTGCCACGTTAGAAATATATGAATATAGTAGAAGAAACAATAAAAAAAGGGGAGAATCACTTGGTCATATATGAGAGAGAACACGATTGGGTAATGATTCCGCAGCATCATCACGGCCTGCTCTCAGGGGATATTGCTCAACATTGGAATTCTGCTTTAATCAATGGAACCGATCATTGGAGTGATGTCATTTTTGCTATCGCCCAACACGACCGCGCTTGGATTGATTTAGATGAAACACCTTTTTGGAATGATCGCTACAAATGTCCTTATTCCTTTATCGATTTCCCTTTGATGCCGAAACTAAACTTTTATAAAAAAGGAATTGATGAAGTTGAAAATCAGTCCCCTTATGCCGGGTTGCTATGCAGTCTCCACTATCATTCCTTTTTAATTGGGGCCAAAGACCCTGCCGCCATCGAATTCATTAGATCCGAAAAAGCCAGGCAGCACCATTTGATGGAACAATTAAACCTCTATGAAACTGATAAACAAAACCTGTTAAAAATTCACTTTCTGATGGTTCAATTTTGTGATGATCTATCATTATATTTATGCTTACAAGAACCCGGAACGCCTAAGGAAGAGGAATTCCCATGGTTTAAAAATGGATTTCGACAAATCTTCCCCTTTACAAATGGAAAAAATATCATGGCAAATTGGCTTGACTCGAAGCAGGTATCACTAACTCCTTCTCCCCTGGCCTTATCAGCAGAAGTTTCGATTCAAATAAAAGAAGTGAAGAAAACCAATATCAATCAGTGGGGAATTGCGAAGGCATATAAGGATGCGGACTGGAAAATGAGAGCGTTTACATTAGTATAAATATAACCGTTCACCAGGAAAATATTCATTGATGGCAGCCAATAAAAAAAATGACTATTAATTTAGTCATTTTCTTTTTATTAGCATCTTTGATTTGAAAGTTTAAAGCCCTTTGATCCAGCGCCCTGCCATCTCAATCCAATTTGCGACTTCAGGCTGTACACGCAATTCGTTCGCGATACTTTTCGTCTCTTCCGTTCCAAGAGCCAGGCCATGCACACCATTTGGGTAAATATGCATTTCCAGTGAGCCTTTATTTTTTAGAATGGCATTGGCAAACAAGAAACTGTTTTCAACAGGGACAGCGTCATCTGTTGCAGTATGCCATAGGAAGGTTGGTGGTGTATCCGTAGAAACTTGCTGTTCTAACGATACAAAATCCATTAGGTTTTTATCTTCATACCGTTCTCCTAAAAGCGCAGCAAAACTTCCTTTGTGTGCATAAGGCCCTGACGTAATCACCGGATAGCATAGGATCATGCCATTTGGCTTAACTTGTTCATTCGAATATGTAATTTTTTCAGCCAAAAACAGCCTGTTCCAAAATACTCCTAAGCTTGCAGCTAAATGGCCGCCGGCTGAAAAGCCCAATACGATAATCTTAGTGGTATCGACATTCCATTCAGCGGAATGTTCACGTATCAATCCTATCGTTTTTGCCAATTGACAAAGCGCAACTGGAAATACCGCTGGTTTTACACTGTATCTTAAGATACATGCATGAAACCCCATACCATTCATCTGAATTGCAATAGGTTCTGCTTCTCGATCGGATGTATGTTCATATCCTCCACCAGGGCAAATGACAACCATAGGTCTTTTACGCTCTGGATCAATTTGCGGAGAATTATCCAGGATATAGGTGAATAGTTCAGCAGTATCTTTCTCATGGTTAATTTCTATTTTTTCGTGCAGCATACTTTCTCCCCCTTTTCCTTGAAATTCCAAAATATGCGATTCGTCTATTACACTTCTTTACTATACATATCAAAGTTTCACTAATGCAATTTTTTAGATTCTATCTCTTTCACTTTCTCCCCAATTATCTAAAAAAATGCCTGGTACTACGAAAAGACAAATATCTTTTCATAGTACCGGGCACTCATGCTAATAAAAAATTTATTTATTAATTTGGTTGAGCACTTATTCTCTGGCATTTAACTTAGCATTTCTACTGCCTTTTCCCTCATTTCCTTGTGTCGGTCATTTAGTTGTTTTAGGATCATGGGATCAGCGTTAAAATGCAGAACGATAGCTTGTATTTCACGTTTAGAGAAGCTGCCATAGTCATGTATTTTAAAACCCCTTCCATTAAGTTTCATCCTGATCATAAATTTTTTTGGTTTTCGATCTTCCCTCGGATAAACTTGAACAAAATTAAGAAATGCCTCTTGGCATGTACAATCTGGATTCATACAATAAGAGTCAGCAATTAAAAATAATTTTCCGATATATGCTAAGTGGAAATATTCGTTGTCCTGACCGGGGAAAACTTCTGAATAATAAACAGTCATGCTTTTAGCAATCTTACTTAATACTGCCTGCATAATAATACCGCTCCTTTTTCATTATATTGATTTTACAGGCAACATCCCCATTTTTTTATTTGAGTTGATTTGCTTCATATTTTAACAGGAAGTTATTTTTAGAGGGCAGGTTAGTGGGTTTAAAATGAAGAAAATGAAAGGGGAAAATTGCGGTTTTAAAAGAATGGAATCCAAGTTTTTAAAAATTAAATAGGTCATTTTGACATTTTTCTGCCTCCTTCCAGGAAAATTATATCACAACATCATTTTATAATATTTTGTCTTTTCTAAAAATTTTCTACAACTGTGTGAACACAGGTTCCAAACTATTTTTTGTATCATATTTTGGGAAGCTAGGTGCCAGTCCCCCTTAGGGGCCTGGCACAAATGCTTACTAGCTAATCACTCCACATATGTCCTTCAAAAGTAAATTTACTACGTTTTTACTGCCCATCACCTCTGTTTCCATTGTGGAAATGGCAGATTCCATTGCGTTAACATAATAGATTCCTTCTTCAAGAACAAAGGACGGCCACGCTGCTGTAGGTGTAAGAACAGGATATGCATCCCAAACCAATGATTTTGTTTCTGATCTTTCTATAAAAAGCTTATTTAGCAAATCCTCTGCCAGCTTGTGTCTGGAAAAAATCCGATAGATATTCTGCCCGGATACCTTGTTCTCTTTACAAAGTTCAATCGATGAAAACGGAATGTTCTCATTTTCTTGGGTTAAAATATTCGCTGGAATCTGTTCTGCTTTCGCTAACCCAAAATAGTTTGGGTTAAGTTTCCCAAAAACATAGGTAACGTTCGTGACTTGGTAAGGACGGGAAAGCCTATTTTTTTCTTCAAGTTCCAGATTTGTAAAATCGAGCTTTGCCTTTTCTAATGGTGTTGCAATCACAATATAATCAAATTCCTCTTTTGTTCCACCCTCAACTGTGATCAAATATTTATTTTTTTCTTTTTTATGGATGGAAATTACACGATGGTTTTTCAATACTTTTGCAGATGAATTTTGCAGCATGGCTTCACATATTTGAGAATTTCTGCCTTTTATCGCAAATAAATATCCACCAAAGGAAGCGCCGGCCAATGAGACCAAATTGACCAATCCATGCATGCTTGCATCCTGTCCATAATTTAGTCTGGAAACACCATTCATAAACTCATGGATAAAACGGTCAGAAATCCCGTTCCTGCGAAAATAATCGTAACTCTTTTCCTGAGATAATGAGTAAAGCCCCAATTTTTTAAATAATGTTTCGGGATCCGAATAGGCTTCACCTTTTTCCTGAAGGATATAGATTTGCGATAATTTATTAATCATATCCTTGACTAACGGCTGCGACTTAACAAGGCTCGTACCATACCGAACCAACACATTGAAGAGGGTGCCCACTTTCGTTTTTCCCGTTCTAAAAGGGAAGGATTCGCCACTCCAAATACCAATATCGTTATAAACATGTTTCTTTTTTTCTAGCCCGAGTTCATCAACGATCCTGGAAAGATATTGATTTTCCGAATGAATGATGCTTCCGCCAGTCTCCCATTCTTCTTCCCCAATTTTGATACTGCGGATACGTCCTCCTATTCTGTCTTCCTTTTCGAAAACAACGGTCTCGACTTGTTCCCTAAGGGATTTATGTAAAAAATATGCTACTGCGGATCCGGACACACCAGAGCCAATTATGGCAATACGAATTTTTGTATTATTTTCCACTTCTATCTCTCCGCTCTCTATAAAACTTATATATTATTAGGCTCATATGCCATGTTTCATTATTATTCAAATTTTTCGTCCCGTTTGAAAGAGAGGGAAGGTTTCCTAAATGATGATTAATGTTCAAGAATTTCATCCTATTTCCTACTAAACTGTCATTTTCCAATTTGATAAAACCAGCCAATTTTCCTTTTCCTTGTAATCGGGCATTATTTTTCCAACAAGCCTCCAGAAAGAGCGGTCATGATTGAGATGAACCATATGGCACATTTCATGAACAACAACATAGTCGACAACTTCACGTGGGGCCATGGCCAGCCTCCAATTAAAGGTTAACTTCTGCCTTGAATCACAGGTTCCCCAAGTAGTTTTACTATCCGAGATAAGAATAGAACGTGGTTTTGTTTTAAAATAGCTTTTATAGTTTTCAATACTTTTCTCTACCAGGGCTTTGCACTCTTGATAATAAAAGCGTTTGAGAGCTTGCCTTATTTTCTCATCTTCAAGCTTTTTCACATATATTTGTAACGTATCTCCCTCAAATACCACATAGTCCTGGCCAATGTTTTTGTCATGAAAAATCTGTATGGGATAGGTATTTCCTAAATATAGAAAGCCTTCCCCATCCCCATATAGCTTTTTCTGCGGTCCATGCAGCCTATCCTTCATTTCTTTTAATTTTTGCTGAATCAGTTCCCATTTTTCCTCTATTAAATGAAGCACTTTTTCTTCAGACGTCCCTTTCGGAGCCTGAACTTCCAAATTTCCATAGCTATCTATAGTCATTCCTACAGAAGTTCGGTTCTTGTACTTGATTTCAAAACGGATTGTCTCCCCTAAGTAAGTATGTATCATCATGCCTTATCCCCTGTATTTTAGAGCTAGTCCCTTTAAAAAATTCCTCGCGAATTTATCTCCGCACTCTTTATAATTCTTGTGCCCTTCTTTTCTTAATAAAGCACTGAGTTCTCCTTTGGATACTCTGATTCCTGCCAATTCAAATATATCCAGCATATCCTCTGTAGTTAATGACAGTGCTATTTTTACTTTCTTTAACAGGAGATTATTCACGTTTGCGCTTTTCTGCGAAACTTGTTCTGGTGTTTGGGGCTGTCCTGGTTTTGGCTCTTGTTTTCCCCTTTTAAAGATAATAAATCCGTTTAAAAATGAATCAAACATCCTATTATTACATTTCATCTGATCATCATTTTCATCATCGTCATCTAATTTGGTCAAAATCTTAACCACATCAGGCACAGTTACTTCCTCGCCGCCAAGTTGAAAGATCTCTGCCATTTCTTTGTTTTTTATTTCTAAAGCATATCGCAATCGAATTAATATATCGTTATTGTCCATTTATAGACCTCCTAAAGTCCTGTTTCCTATATCAAAATGTACAGCTTTCTCTTCATCTTCGCAACTGTCTCGGGTGGTTATTTAGACGAAAAGTCCACAAAACGCATTGTCCAAACGAATTAAAGATAAAGAAAACTTGCCGATTGGCGAGCACCAAAGGGCG
>JAUZQA010000274.1 GCA_030705665.1 Bacillota bacterium | reverse complement strand
TGAACGCGAATCCGAGCAATGTTGTGTTACAAGTAATGTCCTTCATTCCCTTTCTCTCGCCGACCATGATGCCGACGCGCTTCGCGAATCAGGCTGTGGGAGCGAGTGAGGCTTGGATCGCGCTTTTGCTGCAGGTCATCGCTGTCGGCTTGGTCGCCTACTTCGGTGAACGCGTTTATTCGCGCAATGTCCTGTCGTATAGCGAAGGCAATCTTATTGGGCAGCTTTTCCGCAATATTCGCGGGGAACGACGTGGTTCAACTTCTGAAGCCCCAACGCTCG
Organism: Bacillota bacterium; assembly: GCA_030705665.1. The sequence goes on along the minus strand of JAUZQA010000274.1, from coordinate 5,629 downwards.
AGACGAAAAGTGGCGGTCTGAATGCGAGTAACGGTGACGGACGCAAGAGCCTCAATCAGCGGCTCGGTATACGCAATCGGTTGATCATTGCGGGAGTAATCATCATCGTAGTTTTAATCCGGCATTTCCTGAAAAAATAGAAATTAATACATTCTTTGACTGGCGTAAAAAAAGCGAAATCTTTAAGGTTTCGCTTTTTTCATCATAGTGGTTATAAAAAGAAATACCCATGATAGAAGTTGAGTTCCTATAACAGACGTCAGAATTCTTCTATGTTGGGAAGTGTTTTTCCTAACAAAGTATAAAACGAAGGAAGCTGCAAAAGTACCTGAAATTAAATGCATTAATACCATAAATCTCTTCATGTAAACACCGCCTTTTTGCAGGACTGCGAAGTCTTGGATTAATATTAATATTTGCTAATTCGGTTATGATATCCATAGAAAAATTCACCTAAAATCGATTTCATTTTGTGTATTTTCTTGTAGTGTTCTTGTCGATAAGTAATTTACTTTAAATGAATTACAATTTAATAGGAGAATGCTAAAGCTTAAAGTAAAATAAAGATATATTTTTAACAGGGGGAAATAGGAAGAGAAAATCAATTATTTCGTGAATAATAATCTTGTTATCCTCTGTGCTGTGGTGGGTATACTTTTGTTTATAAATATAAGATGAAAGGAGGGATAAATTTATGTATGAGGCAAAAGGTTTTCAAAGTACAGACTTCGCAGAACTTATTCGGATAGTTAATGATTTTCTTGGCTCATTAGAGGAAGGAAAGCTTGTAGATGTTAAATACAATACTGTTCCTCTTTCTGCAAGCATGCACACAGAATATGGAGCGAATCCTGATACAAAATATACGGCAATGATAATCATAAAGAAATAGTAAGTTCAATGGATTTTTCTGTATCTTGCTAATTTTTACAAAAAATGTTATGATTAAAAAGAATTATTTTTGTTCGGTGTAAAGGATTTGTAAACTTTCATCTTGATGATCACTGAGAGCAAGGATAGTATTACGTTGTGTGTGTATACACACTAGGAGGCAATACAAATGGAAAAAGGTACAGTAAAATGGTTTAATGGCGAAAAAGGCTTCGGATTCATCGAACGTGAAGGTGGAGACGATGTATTCGTTCATTTCTCAGCGATTCAAGGTGAAGGTTACAAAACTTTAGAAGAAGGTCAAGCAGTGACTTTTGATGTTGAGCAAGGTCAACGTGGACCTCAAGCTGCAAACGTACGTAAAGCTGCTTAATTTTACAAAACAGGGAAGGCAGGCTCTTTTATGGGAGTCTGCTTTTCTTTTTTCTTGTGAGACCTTAAAAAATCAAAGTTTTTACTTAAACTGGCGGATCAGGTATAGGTCAATAAGAATCAGAAAATCACACTTGATATTTTGAGATGAAAATCACATAATAAGACACAAAAAACGTGTGAAAGAGGATTTATTATGAATAACTTTACCAAGATGAAAATATCTAAGCCTGCAAGTGAAGTGTTTGAAGCATTTGTTGACCCTGCAAAAATTGGGAATTTCTGGTTCTCTACCAGTTCTGAACGATGGGAACAAGGAAAGACCGTTACATTGAGATATGATGAGTACAATGCTGAAGTTCTTATAGAAGTAAAAGAAATTGAGCTAAATAAGGAAATTGTGTTTCAATGGGGTGCAAATGGGGAAGGCCATACTGTTATCATTAGTCTGATTGAGTTAGATGATTCTAGTACCATTGTTGAAGTGAAGGAAAAAGAATTTAGCGAAAATGACGCTGATTTCATAAGCCAAATTTTAGACAATAAAGAGGGATGGGTCTTTATGTTGACTTGTTTGAAGGCATATTTAGAATGCAATGTTAGTACATTGAGAACAGGGCTTGTTAAGTGAAGACTGAGAGCCGATTTGTATCAATATTTGTATTGAAAAAGTAAATGACTCAGTCCACTGAGCCATTTACTTTTGTCTATTCAAGTTTCTTTTTTACTAACACCGCCTACAGGGTCAAGCGTGTTGTTTCGGTAGCATTGCTTTCATCGGATAAAATTGAGTTGTCATTATACCAGCAATTACAGCTGGGTCCTCTTCTATAAGTTTTGGTACTTGAGCTTCATTTTCAACTTCAATTATGGCAAGTCCGTGCGGAGCTGAAGGATTTAAAACAGGACCGAAGACCAGAGCAATTCCCTGGTTTTGCTTGTCCGTCCAATAGGCAATATGTTTTAACATAATGTCCCGTTCTTCTACTGTCATATCTTGATGAAAAGTTGTTCTTGGGGGAGTAGAGTTTAGCATAAAGTGCATTTTAGCTGTAGCTTTACTTACGGTATTGTCCGACATTCCTAATTTACCTCCTCAATTTAGATTTTCTTTAAAAAAACAACTCAAAAAAAGCTCAATGGACGTTTTCATCTCCCTTATCAAACAATATTCTCCTTTATGGACACACCAATCATATATAATTCCTCTTGCATATCTTAAAAGCTGATTGGTGATGTAATCTGCACTAAGATCATTTCGAATTTGCTGGTTTTGCTGACCCTCTTCAATGATCTCCTTAAGACCTTGAGGTAATGCCCGGCCAGAAGAGATAAAAAATGAACTCCCACTGAAAATTTGGCTTTTGTACAACTGGGAAATCAACTCAAAACCTTTATCAGAAGCATATTTCGCCTGCATACCAATATACTCAATTATTCTCTCGCTGACTTTCAAAGCCTTTAATGATGGGATAACATGATGCACAAAGTATTCATCCACCTCTTTATAGGTTTCAACGATAATATCCTCTTTCGAAGAAAAGTGGTGATAGAAAGCACCGACTGAAATCCCGGCAAGTTTGCAGATTTGGCTGACCTGCATTTGATCAAATCCCTTTTCACTAAGTAATTTTAAAGCGATATCAAGGATTTTTTGCTTTGTGGCATACGATTTTAATTCTTGTTTTGACTGCCTCATTGTATATTTCTCTCCAAAAATTTTCTTTACCGTTTATTTTATCATAAGGAATTATTAAAAAAATCATTTTTCAAAACACAACATCTATTTTGTGAAATGTTGAACAATGTGAAGCTTATATGAACATTTGCTCCTATGTATTGTTGACCAAATTTTATCGCCGTACAATAATACCGAACAGATTCGGTTTTATATTTTTTAACTGATGAGGAGATGTTTCAAGTGACAAAAAGATTTTCTAAACTGTTTGAACCAATCAAAATTAAAAATGTCGAAATCAAAAACCGCTATTCCATGGCTCCAATGGGACCGATTGGTTTTACTGATAGCAATGGAGCATTTACACAAGAAGGAATTGATTATTATGTAGAGCGGGCAAAAGGTGGTACTGGGCTTATTATTACCGGTATCTGCAACGCGGATTCGGAAATTGAAGAGACGTTTCGCCCGACTATACCTTGCCCAACGATCAACCCATCGGCTTTTGTTATGTCTGCCTCTGTCATGACAGAAAGAGTCCATGCTTATAATGCAAAAATCTTCTTACAATTGACGGCAGGATTTGGAAGAGCCGGGCTGCCAAAAATCATCAAAACGGCGATAGCTCCTTCGCCGATTGAAAATAGGTGGAATCCAAGCCTTAACCATCGTGCAATGACAGTTGAAGAAATCACTAAAATGATTCAAAGATTTGCTGAATCGGCAGCCATTGCCAAACAAGCAGGCTTTGATGGAGTTGAAATCCATGCTGTCCATGAAGGATACTTGCTCGATCAATTTACCATGGCCCTTTACAACAAACGTACAGATCAATATGGCGGTAATCTTGAAAACCGTTTGAGATTTGCAATTGAAATTGTTCAAGCTATTAAAGCAGTATGTGGCGAAGATTTTCCTGTTTCATTACGTTTTAGTTTAAAAGGTTTTGTAAAGGGAATTCGTCAGGGCGCATTACCTGGAGAAGAGTTTGAAGAAATGGGCCGGGATATTGAAGAAGGGCTCGAAGCAGCTAAAATGTTGGTGGAAGCGGGTTATGATGCCCTTAACGTGGATGTAGGTACCTATGACTCTTGGTACTGGAACCATCCGCCAATGTATTTTGAAGATGGTATGTATTTGCCATTTTCCAAACTGGTTAAAGACGCGGTTGATGTACCGGTCATTGTTGCCGGACGAATGGACAACCCTGAACTGGCAGCCAGAGCGCTGGAGGAAGGGTTAACAGATATTATTGGTCTAGGCAGACCATTGTTGGCAGATCCGTTTTTGCCAAACAAAGTTCGTACGGGAAAAGTCGAAACCATTCGTCCATGTTTATCCTGCCATGATGGCTGTATGGGAAGAATCGCTCAGGCGCTGCCTCTTTCTTGTGCAGTAAATCCATCCTGCGGCCGGGAAGTGAAATATGCAGTAGCATCAGCCCATAAAAAGAAAAAAGTGATGGTCATCGGCGGAGGCGTCGCGGGTATGGAAGCCGCCAGGGTTTCCGCATTGCGCGGGCATGAAGTAACCATATACGAAAAAGGGAATCGGCTTGGCGGAGTAGTGATTCCAGGAGGAATGCCATCCTTTAAAAAGGACGATCATGCACTAATCCGGTGGTACGAACAGGAATTAGCTCAACAACAAGTTAAAATCAATTTTAATACAGTAGTCACAAAGGAATTAGTCCTTGCAGAAAAGGCTGATACTGTAATTGTGGCAACTGGGTCAAAACCAATTTTATTGAATTTGCCTGGCAAAGAACAAAATCAAGTCGTTACCGCGGAAGAAGTCTTATTAAATCAAGTACAGTCCGGGGACTCCATTGTCGTGATTGGCGGGGGGCTTGTTGGTTGTGAAGCAGCTCTTTGGTTAGCCCAAAAAGGGAAGCAAGTAACTGTTGTTGAGGCTTCATCAGATATTTGCGGCGGCCCTCATGGAATTCCATTTATGAACTACGATATGTTAAAAGATTTACTAGCTTATCATAACGTGGAAATCATGAAGGATTCCTTGGTATCTGAGATTACATCAGAGGGTGTTCTTGTAAAAACTTTAGATGGCACCGTAAGTGTCAACGCTGATACGGTCATACTTTCTGTGGGCTATACCTCCGTTAACAGCCTATATAAAGAGCTTGAATCTGATGTAGAGGAGTTATATCTTCTCGGCGATGCAAAACGAGTAAAAAATATCATGTATGCCATTTGGGATGCATATGAAGTTGCAAGACAGATATAATTGTAAAAAAGACAATACTGTATTTTAAAATATGTTATATATGAAATTGGGGCTCCGTAGAGAATTCTTTTTACGGAGCTTTTTTTCGTTTTATCCTTTTCGGCAAGAAGACTCCATCAGAGTTGTTGCGTTACGGGTGAAGCCTAACAATTCAGGTGGAAATGAATTTCCGTCAGCCTATTTCATTATATAAAGTAAAATTTATAATCTACTAGGAAGTACACATTTTTTATTCTATAATCGGGCTATTGTTGAACAGCATATAGATATCTAAATTAAACCTTCTTAGAGTAAGAGACATTCTTTTGGAATGTCTTTTACTCTGGCCGTTGAGAAAGTAGTTTCTCAACGGTTATTTTTTGCTACTTTGTCCAAACAAACCGTTCATGACTTATTCAAATCAGTTTCATTGTGTTTTTCCAAACAACAAATCGAGAATTTTTT
>JAUZQA010000273.1 GCA_030705665.1 Bacillota bacterium | reverse complement strand
GTATCGGTCCCAAAACTTTGCATCATCTTTTTAAACATGAGCTGTGAAATTTTGGTTTCATTTGGACTTAAATAGTTTCCCCGGCCATTTTGCTCATAGCCGGTCCAAACAGCCATCGTATATTGCGGAGTATACCCGACAAACCAGCTATCATTTGTCGCATTCGAAGGGTATCCAAATTGAGCACTCGTCTTGTCATCAAAATTGGTAGTTCCCGTTTTACCCGCAACATCCAGCCCTGAGACATTTGCCGTTGTTCCTGTACCTGAATGGACGACCGAGCGCATCATATCCGTAATCATATAGGCTGTGTAATCATGCATGACTTGTACTGGTTTTGGCTCGAAGCTAACAACATTGCCATTCGGATACACAACTTTTTGGACAAACGTCGGCTGATTGTATTGTCCTCCATTTCCGAAGGCACTGTAAGCACCAGCCATTGCTAATGGATTCACTGTATTACTGCCAATCGCGTAGGATTCATATACCTGATTTTGCGGGAAAGTGATTCCAAGTTTCCCAGCAAAGTTCTGTGCATTCCCCAATCCCACAGCTTTTAGTGTGAGAAGAGCAGGGATATTATAGGACTCTTGCAAAGCTGTTCGAATCGAAAGCAACCCATGGTATTGATGATCCCAGTTTTGAATAGGCTGGCCATTTGAATATTTTGTAGCCTGGTCATTAAGTTGGTGGCCCGTAGACCATTTTAAATTTTCAATTGCAGGGCCATAATCAAAAATCGGCTTAAACGAAGAACCAGGCTGTCGTTTTAAATCAATGGCAAAATTATTTCCCTTAAAGGCTGCCTTATAATCATTACGTCCGCTTCCAATCGCTCGAACTTCCCCTGACTTTGTATCTAAGAACACAAAGGCTCCCTGGAACCTGGAGTTTGGATAGGAAATAATTTCATTGGTGTTCATCATCTTGTCAGCATAATCCTGCATCTTTGGATCCAATGTCGTATAAATGGATAATCCAGCTGTACCAATGTCAACATCAGGAAGCTTTGCTTGAACTTCTTTTACAACAGCGTCTAAAAATCCTGGATATGGCATAGGTTGTTTTGTTTGTGGGACAAGTCCCTCCGTTACAGGAACTTTCATGGCATCCTGCATTTGTTGCTTGGTAATGTATCCCTGTTTATTCATCCGGTCCAAAACCGTATTTCGGCGTTCAGTAGCCGCTTGTTGGTTTTGCGTCTGTGTTGGATCGTAGCTACTTGGGCCTTGCGGAAGTCCGGCAAGCATCGCAACCTCAGGCAAGGTCAATTGATTTAAATGATTAGCGTCGACCCCGTAGTAATTTTTGGCTGCAGCGGCCACACCGTAGGAACCGTCACCAAGGTAGATTTTATTCAAATACATCGTTAAAATTTGCTGTTTGGAAAACATTTGCTCCATCTTATAGGAAAGATACCATTCTTCTACCTTCCGTTTTATCGTTTTTTGTGGAGTCAATAATGAGTTCTTAACAAGCTGCTGTGTAATCGTACTTCCGCCCTCGGAACCAAAGCCCCCTGTCAGGTTAGCGAATATGGCTTCAATAGTATGTCTTATGTCAATCCCGCCATGTTGATAGAAATTGGCATCTTCCGTTGCAATATAAGCTTGTTCCAACGTTTTAGGAAGCTGAGCATACGTAATATCCGTCCGCATTTGTTCTCCGTATTCATAAAGCAGCTTTCCGTTTTTGTCATAAAACTTTGTTGGAAGCGGATTTGCCAGTTTTAAAGGATCAATGGTAGGTGTGCCCTTTATCATTTCAGCAAAAGTAACGGCTCCAACGCCTACCGAAACCACAAAAAGCACCAGAAAAGCAATCAAAATCTTTTTAAAAAGCGAACGTTTTTTTACTGGGCTCTTTACTGGTTTTTTATTAGTTTGTTCCTGTTTTATTTTTTCTGCTTGTTTTCGTTCCTGTCGAGAATTGTATGTTTCAGACATTTTTTTCCTCTCCCAAGTTTCTTAATAACCATGTCATGCTACAGATGTTTCAGTATTAACGTACTAGAAATGGTTAAAGGTCTATGTTATAGCCCTGATTAAAATCATTTGCATTATATCTTATCACTTTTGGATGTCTATTGGCTAACAATATGGTATTCTCGTAAACTGTGTTAATTTTCCTTCAGGGTTTGGACATTGATATAAAAGGCACGAAAAAAAGACCAGGCCTGTCTTGGACTTTAGGAATTTCTTTTGAAAAGCAAAAGGGCAGCGCTGGCTTTTATTTAACCAGCGACAGCCCTCTTCCCATCAATTTTTACTTCTGGTCAATTTTTGTAATTAAATTATCGGTAATAATCGGTTCCCATTGCTTTTGAAAATCCAATAAAAATTAAAACTTTTTATTCACAAACTCCTAATACCTTCATCATTTACTTGGCACGAACCTATCAAGATTTTGATAGGGAATGATCATGCCTTCCAACTTCATCTTTAGAAAAATTCATTCGCTTGATCACCACGTAGGATAAACCAATCCCAATCACTAGACATAGAATAGTGTTTGGCCACAATCCTGCTTCTTTTTCTTTAAAAATAAACCAAAGCATCAGAAGACCATTCAGAAGGCTCCAGGTTAATAAATAATATGTCGCAATTCTGACCTCGCTCCAAAGACCTGATTTTAAAGAAAGTGAAGCACCGACAAAGGCCGCTATTAAAAATCCCCCAATTGTTGAAATGGCAATTAAATCAGGCGCATTTACATTTAATAGAGATGTTGTGAACCCTGGATCCAGATAATAGCCGAATCCAAATAAAAAGGAAGAAACAACACATAACCACAATAAAATCCGATGAAGAGTTGAAATCTTGTCAGTCATCACAACCCCCACCTTTTTAAAATAAATGTTAAACATTGAGCAATCTTCTTACAACAGATGCGTGAAACAACACAATGAGGAAGGTATCCAACATAATTGAAGAGTTTTTGAGTTTTCATTGAGGAAGTAAAGGATCCATTTAATAAAACAAGGTGAAAAACCTGAGAGGGTATTTGTTTAAATGCAAACAACTATTAAAACCAACGTTTATATTCCTATAGAATCACCCCTTTACATAATTATACCATATTTTCTGATTTGATTCATTTTTCAGTCTACTAAACCAACTCATGAGACCATATAATCAAACCTTCAATCATTAGTTATTACCAGATGCCTCAATTTTTCATGAAGATTTTCACTAAGAACAGTAATTGAAAAGGATAGAATTTCTCCTTTTGCCAAAAATAATAGAATGATTTGGTGCGGGAGGATTGAAAATGGAATTAGAAATGCGTGAAAAATGCGGAGTATTTGGGATATTTAATCACCCTAAGGCCGCCGATTTGACTTATTACGGCCTTCATGCTCTTCAGCATCGCGGCCAAGAGAGTGCCGGAATTGTTACAAGCGATGGAAAAACCTTTCGTCATCACAGAGGAATGGGTTTGGTAAATCAGGTATTTTCGCGAGATATCCTTGATGGGCTAACCGGAAATATGGCAATAGGTCATGTAAGGTATTCCACTTCCGGAGCGAGTTTACTTCAAAACGCACAGCCACTTGTCTTTAAATACAGCGAAGGTGATTTGGCGGTTGCACATAACGGCAACCTTGTAAACTCAAACATTGAAAGACATGTATTACAGCAGCAAGGAGCGATTTTCCAGACTACAACAGATACGGAAATCATTGCTCACCTCATAGCACGTTCAAGTAAAAAATACTTTTCACAAGCCGCTCCCGAAGTCCTGAAGATGCTCGACGGTTCATTTGCCTTGCTTATTATGACAGAAAAACAAATGCTGGTGGCCCTAGATCGCAACGGCTTACGGCCGCTTAGCCTTGGGAAAATTGGTGAATCAATCGTTGCGGCCTCAGAAACCTGTGCGTTAAATGCCGTTAATGCTGCGTTTTGGAGGGACGTTGAACCTGGCGAGTGGCTTCTGATTGATGAAAAAGGGATCCAAACAGGGCGCTTTGCCGTCAAAGGGGAGGTATCCCTTTGTTCATTTGAATTTGTTTATTTTGCACGCCCTGATAGTGTCATTCAGGGAAATAGCGTTTTGGCAATCAGAAAAAAATTAGGTCGAATTTTAGCAAAGGAACACCCCGTCCAAGCTGACGTTGTTGTAGCTGTACCGGATTCGAGTGTTCCTGCCGCAATAGGGTATTCTCAACAATCAGGAATCCCTTATGAAATGGGGATCATCAAAAACCCTTATGCTGGCAGATCATTTATTGAGCCGACACAGGAATTACGAGATTTGGCCGTACGTTTAAAATTAAGCACCGTTCAAGAAATACTTGAAGGTAAGAAAGTTGTGCTTATTGATGATTCCATTGTTCGGGGAACAACAAGCAAACGTATTGTTGAACTCATCCGACAGGCTGGTGCTAAGGAAGTCCATGTCAGAATTACATCACCGATGGTCAGAAACCCCTGCTTTTATGGGATTGATATGCCGACAAAAGAAGAGTTATTTGCGAACAAGCATGAAAATGAAAAGGCAATGGGAGAAATGATTGGTGCGGATTCACTTGCGTTTTTAAGCACAGAAGGGTTACTCGAAGCGGTTGATGTAGATCTTTCCGAAACAAGTAGTCGATGTATAGCTTGTTTTAGTGGAGCATATCCGACTAAATTGTATTTAAAGTAAAACTAAATATTAAGGATAAATTAATTATAAATCCCTCAAGGATTAATTTTATCGACTGGCAAGATTAAAAAATCAGTAACCCTAAGGCTACTGACTTTACAACTTACTTTCCATATTCAGTCTTCACGAACTTTTCCAATGCAGGCAATGAGCGCTTCACTTTTTCCGTATCGATGCAATATGCCATTCGAAAATATCCCGGACATCCGAAACTATCGCCAGGGACTAGGATTAAATCATATTTTAATGCTTTCTGGCAGAATACTTTCGCGTCTTCCTCTAATGCTTTTGGAAAAATGTAGAAGGTTCCACCCGGTTTTACGCAGGTAAATCCCAGCTCGATTAATTTTTCATAAATTAGGTTCATATTGGTTTCATAAACGGACATATCAGCTGTCAAATCCACTACCTCTGCAACAGCGAGTTGAATAATGGAAGGCGGGCAATTGTGTCCAATGCCTCTGGAAATCTGTCCGCACATACTTACAATAGAGTCAGAATCGACACATGCCGGATTCACGGCAACATAGCCAATCCGTTCTCCAGGTACGGAAAGAGATTTAGAATAGGAGTAACAGGACAACGAATTGTCATAGTATTTTGATACATAAGGTGCTACTGAGCCCTCAAATACAATCTCTCTATAAGGCTCGTCCGAAACAATAAAAATTTCGTGACCGTATTCTTTTTCTTTTTTATGAAGGAGATCTGCCAGTTTCTTGATTGTATCCTCAGAATAAACAACTCCTGACGGATTGTTCGGACTGTTCACCAATACCGCAGCGACCTTTTCCGTTAACATTTCCTCAAACAATGTAAAGTTAATCTGAAAATCTTCCGTATTCGGCGGAACGACTTTCAGTACAGCACCAGTTAAATCAATATATGGATGGTATTCAGGGAAATATGGTGCAAATGTCAGCACCTCATCTCCCGGTTCCGTAACGCAGCGGATCGCATGTGCGATCGCACCGGCGGCTCCTGACGTCATAAAAATATGGTTTTCCGTATAATTCATATCAAACCGTCTATTTAAAGATCTGGCGATTTTTTCCCTGACTGAAGGAATTCCCAAACTTGGGCTGTATCCGTGCAGTTCTGTAGGGCTTTTATCGGAAAGGAGCTCCATCATTACCCTAGTAAATTCCTTTGGAACAGGAACAGATGGATTGCCTAAACTAAAATCAAATATATTTTCGTATCCGATCTCTTTCCCCCGTTCTGCGGCAAACTCAGCCAATTCCCTGATTACAGATTTACCTTT
>JAUZQA010000272.1 GCA_030705665.1 Bacillota bacterium | reverse complement strand
TCGATGTAAATCACCGGTAATAACCGTGATATCTGCTGATTCAATGGCAATATCAGAACCCGTCCCGATCGCGATTCCCACATCCGCAACTGTTAATGCAGGAGCATCATTAATACCATCTCCTACCATCACCACTCTATTACCTTCTTTTTGCAGCTGCTGAACAATGGCAGCCTTTTCTTGTGGCGTAACCTCCGCATACAAACTTTCAATTCCTACCTGACTCGCTACATCAAGTGCTGTGCTTTTATTATCCCCCGTTAGCATCATCACTTCAAATCCCAGGCCTTTCAAACGGGAAACCGCCTTTTTGGAAGTGGGTTTAATTTCATCGGCAACTGCAACAATTCCGGCAAAACGAGTGTCAACCGTTACAATCATTACTGTTTTCCCCTCTTCTTCAAGCTCTTCTACAAGAAGTGATGCTTTACCAGGAATGCTAGAATAATTGTTTTTATAATATCGAGGGTTCGAAATAACCACTTTTTTTCCGTTTACTGTTGCTTTGACACCGTAGCCCGGAAAAAATTCCACCTCGGTTGGATTTGGAAGGTTATGAATCTTGCTTTCTGCCCTCGTGACAATCGCTTTTGCTACAGGATGAGCAGAAACACTTTCAACTGCTCCAATTAATTCTAAAAAGGCATTTTCACTAAATTGTTCAACATAAAGATGGGTTACTTGCGGTTCCCCTTTTGTAATGGTTCCTGTTTTATCAAACACGACGATGTTATTTTTCCCAAGCAACTCAAGGAACTTCCCTTCCTTAAAAAGAATTCCCAATTGGGCAGCACGCCCGCTTGCTACCATAACCGATGTAGGCGTAGCAAGCCCCAGGGCGCATGGGCAGGCTATGATTAATACTGCAATCACTTTTTCGATCGCTTCATAAAAATTTCCCGGCTGAAAAATGAAATACCATACAATAAAGGTCACGACTGAAAATAAAAATACCCCAGGTACAAAAACCGCTGTAATTTTATCTGCTATGTATTGAATCGGTGCCTTAGAAGCTTGTGCCTCTTCTACAATACGAATAATCTGTGATAAAGTCGTTTCCGAATCCTTTTTTGTTACTTGAATTTTCATCAAACCATTCTGATTGATCGTCCCGGCATAGACAGTATCCCCAATCCTTTTTTCAACTGAAATACTTTCGCCTGTTAATAATGATTCATCAATCATTGAATTCCCCATGACTACTTGCCCGTCAACCGGAATTCTTTCACCAGGCTTTACCCAAATAATATCTCCGGGCAAAATTTGGTCAATCGCTACTTTTGACTGTTTTCCATTCAAATCCAATGTTGCTGTTTTTGGCTGCAATTGGTAAAGCTTTTTAATTGATTCAGTTGTTCTCATTTTTGTTTTGGCTTCCAAGAGCTTTCCTAATAATATAAAGGTCATAATAAAAGCGCTAGTTTCGTAGAACATCCCAGTGGCATGAGAATCATTTCCTGTTTTTAATGCTGTAATCGTAAGATAATGGCTGTAGAAAAAAGCTGCGGACGTGCTTAACACTACTAAAACATCCATGTTTGCACTTCCGTTTTTCAGGGCCTTCCAGGCGCTCTCGTAAAATTGAAAGCCAATGACAAACTGAATGGGAATGGTAATAGCCAATTGAAACAATGGATTTAAAAATAATTCCGGCACTTTTATAAAAGAAGTCACTGAAAAGTGTGCAAACATCGCCCATGCCAAAGGAAAAGTGAAGAAGGCTGACAAAATAAATTTTGTTTGGAGAATTCTCATTTCTTTTCGTTTTAGTTGATCTGATTCAGGATTATTATGAATGAATTCGTTTGCGGCAAATCCTATATTATTAATTTTTTGAATGATTTCATGAATGTTTGTCCGATTTTTATGAAAGGTAAACCTTCCTTTTTCCGTTGTTAAACTAACGTTAACGTCAATTACGCCTTCCATTTTGGAAACGGCTTTTTCGATTCTCACTGCACAAGCAGCGCAATGCATCCCCTTTATCTCTAAATAGTTGGTCTCTTCCATAAGATTTTTCCACCACACTGCTTTTTTGAACTATTTTATTAATCGAAAATCCCATTTATTCAAATTTCCTGCAGATTAATCTTAAAATAATGGACAACTACTAAATCAAAAAAGAATAACATGAATAAAGCTGTCATTAACATATATATCTAAGGGTAAGATTAAGGAAGGATGTGAAGGGCAAAGTGCTTTTTTCGGTGAGTATGACGTTGATTTTTCTTATCTCTATTATTGTGGTTTATACTACCCACATGAACAGAAAACAAATTTCTTCCATGGCAGGCATGATCATTAGTATGACAAATTCAATGATGGCTAGTATTGCTTTGGGGATTATTCTTGGTATCTATGCAAAAGATATGGATTTAACGTCCCCTATTATTATTTCTGTTTCAATTGGTATGATTGCGGGGTATATAACCGGAAGAGCAATTTCTCTGTTGGCTTCTCTTGAGGGAATAATGGCAGGCATTATGGGCGGAATGATGGGTGCCATGTTAGGAGTCATGTTACAGCCAAATTCCGCGCAAATGATGGTGGCATTTTTAGATTTGATCTACATATTAGTGACGGCGCTGTTGCTTCGTGTAATTGACCGGGAAATAAAGACAAAGAATAATGATCACTCGAAGAAAACCTTTATCGGTTAAATCGTTAATACGCTAGAATACCCCATATCATACTGAATATGCATAACAATATGCTATAATTTGGAGGGTAAAATAATGATAGAGGTGACCATTCTTGGCAATACATGTTGTACTATACCAACCAGAAATTCCGGCTAATACTGCCAATATCGCACGTACTTGTGCCGCAACCGATACAAGGTTACATTTAATTCGGCCACTTGGCTTTTCAACAGATGAAAAAATGATAAAACAAGCAGGTTTAGATTTCTGGCATTCTGTAAACATAACGTATTATGACTCATTGGATGACTTTTTTTCAAAAAATCAAGGTGAGTTTTACTATATTGAGACGTTTGGTGAAGAATCACATTCATCCTTTGATTTCAGCGATGTATCAAAGGAACATTATTTTATGTTTGGAAAAGAATCAACGGGGTTACCAAAAGGGTTACTTGAAACAAATAAAGATCACTTTTTGAGGATTCCTATGAATGATCATGTTCGTTCACTGAACCTTTCAAATACAGCTGCGATATTGGTATATGAAGCTTTGCGCCAGCAGGGATATCCCAATTTAAAATAAAAAGGCATCTGGTTTGCGACTGCAAGCATAGAGGGGCAGTGTTCCAAACATTGTTTGGTCACACACATGCCAAACTATCCATGTCATCGCTTATATAAAAAAACCATTCTACCACAATTTGCTAAACTGATGCTAGCCGTTTGTTTAATAAATTTCCTTGCAAATGACTAATAATAAAATTAAATGTCAAAAAGTAAAATGGTGGAATGAATGAGAAAACGGAAAAGACTTTTAAATAAGAATTCAACTCCTTTTTTGTTGTTAACAGGTATCCACTTAGGTATGCTTTTGATATTGTTAAAACGAAAAACCCAAAAGGATATTTGGATTTTGCTATTATCAAATATAGGTTTTGCGTATTTATTTGAGTATCCGACCCTCAATTTATTTCGTGGTTATAAATACAAACCATCAATTATGAAAAATCCTGTTTTTGATTCAATCTTAGGAGCAATCTTCTCTCAAGCGATTTATGTGCCAATTACATCCACTTTTTTAACTCTATTTAACAAGAACTGGAAGTGGAAAATCAGTTTCAGCCTTTTTTATTTTTGTATTGAAAAATTATTTTTACGATTGAAGATTTATAAAGTATATTGGTGGAAGCCCATGTACACTCTAGTTTTTTTAAATGGATATTTTTATCTAAGTGATGGATTTTATAAGGCACTATCAACCCAAAAAAGATGGGCAATGGTAATTGCTCATTACTTGGCTACCGATGTAGTTTGGATTACTTTAATGTATACTTTTGCAATGAAACGTTATATTCGATTCGGGCGTGGATATTTCTTTACGTGGGCTGAACATTTTAAAATAGTGCCTTTATACAGTTTGATCATCTCTTTTTTCGCTACTATTACTTCTTCAAAGACTGGGTTACTTTATAGGATACTATTGCCATTAAGCCATATGATTATTGATATCACTTTGGTAAAAATGGATATCTTAAAAGTGAATATCAAACAATTTTTAATTACTAGTTCTCGATACTTCCTAATGACATTTATTTCAAGGTTCCTTTATAAAACAATCCAAAATAGGTACAAGCCTGGGAGATAGAGGTTAACAGTTGCCCCCAGGTCTTTTTGTATTCTGTTTGCTCTTTTTCTTACTGCCACATGTTTTGGGTTGTTTTAGCCTAAACCTTAATCCAATAGATAAAAATTTTGTCATAATCATACCAAAAATTCCAATATGGAGAGATCTATAATAAGGATAAGAAAACTTAACAATTGCTAGAAGGGGAGTGAAAAATTGAAACATATTTTGATAACTGGAAGTACGAGAGGAATCGGTTACGGTTTGGCAACGGAATTTTTAAAAGCAGGCTGTAAGGTTACCATTAACGGCACAACACAGGAAAGTGTGGATAAGGCATTAATTAACCTTCAAGAATACGTACCTGATCATCTAATAGGATTCCCAGCCAAGGTGGAGGAACTAGATGATGTAGAAAAGCTGTGGGATTATGCCCAAAATAACTTTGGGAAGGTAGATATATGGATCAATAATGCAGGAATTGACCAGGAACGAAAGCTATTTTGGGAAATGGGACAAGCGGAATATGAAAAGGTTATTCACACAAATTTATTAGGGGTTCTAAATGGAAGCAACGTTGCTTTCCGACACATGCTGGAGTATGGGAACGGTCAAATTTTCAACATTGAGGGTTTTGGCAGCAAAGGAATGATGCGGGAAAAGATGACTATTTACGGTACGTCCAAAAGTGCAATCAGTTACTTCACCCGTTCACTATCTCTCGAAGCAAAGAATACGAATGTGAAGGTTGGCACCTTAAGCCCTGGTATGGTGGCAACGGATTTTTTAAGAAAATCGCTTGATGAGCAAAATAGAAAAATTTATAACATCCTCGGTGATAAAGTGGAACCCGTTACCAGATTTCTAGCAAAAAGGGTTTTGGAGAATCAAAAAAATGGAGCCAATATTCAATGGTTAACAAAACCAAAAGTAATGTGGCGTTTTATGAGTTCCTCATTTGTAAAACGTGATATTTTTAATTAGAAAAGCAGACTTTTCTTTATTGAATAACCATGTTTATGCCCAACCTTCGTATAAGGTTCAAACATCGGATGAGGTCGAGTAAAAAACACGTATCAATATTTTATTGGTACATCCTAAATCTGTGAGATTCCAAATATAATAAATACCTTAGTTAGTATTATAGAAATTTATCGATTCCCTTACTAGATCTTATTTCGGCTCTACGGGCATCGAGGATCATTATCAATGCCCTTAAAATCTAATTTTTCTACTTTAAGGGCATTGAGACACTGGATCAATTCCCTTGTGCTCTATTTTTTCTACTCCATGGGCATCGAGACGACCGATCAATTCCCCTCCCATCCCTTTTTTCTCTTCTGAGGGCATCGAGAATCATTATCAATTCCCTTGAATTCTTTTTTTCTACTTTAAGGGCATTGAGACACTAGGTCAATTCCCTTATAATCTATTTTTTTACTCCACGGGGATAGAGAGTCTTCCTCCAACAAGCCAACCACCTAGGGTGCTTTCTTATTAATTGGGGGATCAGGTTAATCCCCGAGCTGATTAATAGACGGACAAATTCCGCTTAATTTTTAAATAGCTTAGAAAATAGCTTAAATAGACGGAGAGATTCCGCCTATGTACTCGAAACACGCGAAAATGGGCTAGTGTGTTGTGCATAAGCGG
>JAUZQA010000271.1 GCA_030705665.1 Bacillota bacterium | reverse complement strand
CTCTTCCTGTCAACAGATGAGGAAGGTGGAAAGGTATCAAGAATGCCACCTGGCGTTTTGAATTTACCGAATAGTAAAGTTATTGGCGATAAAAATAATGTGACGATCGCTTCGAAAGTTGGCGAAGCAATAGGGTCTAGAGTAAAGGCCTTTGGCTTTAATATGACGATGGCGCCTGTTTTGGATATTAATAGTAACCCCAATAACCCGATTATTGGAGTACGCTCATTTGGTAACAATGCTGACGTGGTAACGAGAATGGGAATTGCCGAAATGCAGGCTATTCAAAACGGCGATATCATCCCGGTTGTCAAACATTTTCCAGGTCATGGAGATACAGATGTTGATTCGCACAAAGGTCTTCCAATTGTGTACAACGATATAAACAGATTAAATGCATTGGAACTTGTGCCATTTAAAAAGGCTATCCAACAAAACGCTGATATGACGATGGTCGCGCATATCCTCATACCAAAAATTGATCCTCAATACCCTTCATCACTTTCAAAAATTGTAGTAACAGATCTTTTACGAAAAAAACTGCATTTTAACGGGGTAATTATTACGGATGACTTAACAATGGGGGCGATTCTGCAAAACTATAAAATTGGCGATGCTGCCGTTAAAGCCATTCAAGCTGGAAATGATATTGCCTTAGTTTGTCACGGCCTCGGTAACCAGATAACCGCGAAAAA
This sequence comes from Bacillota bacterium, assembly GCA_030705665.1. The sequence goes on along the minus strand of JAUZQA010000271.1, from coordinate 5,233 downwards.
TGCGATTCTTACCGCAGTAAAGGATGGGAAAATTTCGGAACAGCAAATCAATGATAGTGTTTATCGTATTTTGAAATTAAAGAAAAAATATCATTTGAATGATAAACCGATTTCTACTATTGATCTAAATTCTATTAACCAATCTTCAGAAAAGATTTATCAAAGTTTGTTAAATAAATAATTATGTTTACAGCCCTGCTTGGCGGCGTACAAAGGAGTATATATGTTTAAACAAATCAATTATAAGAAAGCCTCATGGATTGCAATTAGTATATTTTTAGCTGTTTTGATTGTTTACCTGGCTGTTGAAACGTTTACGATTAAAAAGGATCTTAATAGCGTTCAGCGTACAACTTTAACAGACAGATACGGAAAAGTTTTAAACCCAGATACCCAATTAAAATCAAACAAAGATGTACCTCAATTTATCAGTAAATACATAGAAAAAACAGGAAAGTTAGCGGAATTACCTTCCATCCTCTACCCTACCAATTATACAAAGCAAACGATCTCCAGGTTTTTATTAAAAACGGTATCACACGATGAACAGATGAAAACCTTGATGAACAACGCTTATATGGATTTCGGCATTATTGGAATGGAGGGCGGTGCACATTATTACTTTCAGAAAGATCTACAAGATACCTCCAAACTTGAACAGGCTTTTCTACTTTCAAAATTAGAATCTAAGAGAACAACAGATATCCAGAATGATAGTCAAGCTTTTTTAAAGGTGCTTTCAAAAAATGGTGTTATAACCAATTCCGAATATTCTTCAGATAAAGTAAAAATGGCAGAGCTTGTTAATTCCTTAAAAAACGCTCATACATATGCACAATCATACGTACAAGAAGCTCTTCTTGAATCCGAAAAGGCACTAGGATTAAGTGAAGTGGACTTAATGAGGAAGGGTTACAGAATTTATACCAATTTGGATCCGCAGCTTCAAAAAACGCTGTATTCACATTTTCAGCAGGATGATAATTTCCCTTTGAAGGAAAACTTCAAGGTCGAAAGCGGTATGGTTATTGCTAATAAGACAACTGGTGAGGTCCTTGGCTTAATGGGAGGAAGAGATTATCAAAACTCTTCACTCAATAGAGCCAGTCAAATCAAAAGGCAGCCTGCCTCGACCTTTAAGCCTCTCATTGTGTTTGCCCCTGCAATTGATTTAGGCTGGAAACCAAATGCTTTATTAAAAGATGTACCGATGGTTGTGGGTGGCTACAAGCCGGAAAATTATGATTATAAATACAGAGGACAAGTATCTTTTAAAGATACCGTCATTCATTCTTATAATGTTCCTACCGTTTGGCTTTTAAGCCAAATTGGATTGGATAAGGGAATGAAGTATGTAAATAATTTTGGCTTATTTAACGTAAATCAAAATGATGGATATAAAAATGCTTTAGGCTTCTTATCAAATGGGACATCCCCCTTGACAATGGCGGAAGCTTATACGATTTTTCCAAATGACGGAGAGATGGTCCAAGTCCACACCATTAGGGAGATTAAAGATACCCAAGGAAAAAGGATTTATCTGCCAAATCAGGAGAAAAAGAGAATCATCAAAAAAGAAACGGCAAATGAAATGAATAAATTATTGAGAAGTGTTGTCTTGGATGGTACTGCCAATAAGGCAAACATTGACGGGCAATTCGTTGCCGGAAAAACTGGAACCACTTCTTACGATGGCTGGTTTGTCGGTTATACAAAAAAATATGTCACAGCAGTTTGGATGGGATCTGATGTCATCACCCCAAATAATCAATTAACCATCGATGGCGGGGGCTATCCTTCCATTCTCTTTAAGAAGGTCATGACCGACCTTAGTCAACAATAACGATATTAATTTTTTCACTCAGGAGGATTTTACAATGAAGTGGTTTACCTTTGTTTTTCTTTGCCTGCTCTTTTTTATTACACCATTTCAAAAAGGTCTTTATTTTGACCAAGACATTTACCCAATTACACTTATAAGCAGTATCATTTTTTTGATTTTTGTTATTAACCAATTTATTAGAGATGAAATTGGTTCATTGAAAAAAGCACTTTTTGTATTGCTCTTACCTTTTTGCTACTTAATTTCGCTTCCTGTTGCCGAAAGTCCAAATGGGGCATGGAATTCAATACTTCGCTGGGTTCTATATTCAAGCTTTTTTATTCTATTAATATGGACAACCACTGTACCTAAAATCAAACAGCTCCTGCCTCTCTTCTTTCAATTGTTAGGAGGAGTACTTTCTATTTCCATGATATTCATGTACTATGGCTGGTTCTCTTATACAAGTGCTCTTGTAGGAGGACGCTTCTCAGGTGTTTTTCAATATCCGAATACATTTGGGATGATAATGGCCGTTTTCTATTTCTTCTCATTAGTTAATCTATTGGAGGAAAAAATTAATATTAAACGGGTGATTGGGAATTCAAGTTTGGCACTGATTTATTTCACATGTTTTCTTCAATCAGAGTCACGTGGAATGTTGATGTTTTTCCCAGTCGTTTGGCTTGTGGGCCTGTTGTTATTGCCATTAAAAAAACAGCTAACCTATATCCTTTATTCACTTTTCACGATTGTTTTTTCATTAATTGCTTATCAGTCAATCGTGAAGGAAGCATCTATCCATGCTCTTTATCCTGGCTTAATGATGTTGATCATCATGTTGGTCTTATCAAATGTTATACATTACTTTATCAGTCGGAAACTGGCGGGTACTTCCATTCCGTTATTGAATAAAGTCACTTTGAAAAAAGGGTCGCAATTTTTCATCCCCCTTGGGATTGTTTTGATTGTCGGTTTAGGACTCCTTGACCTTGTTAACCATGGGTTCGTGTATCATCAATTACCTTCGGCATTACAGGATCGGATTGGGTCAATTTCCTTAAGTGTACCTCAAGCAAAGGAACGTTTATCTTTTTATAAGGATGCTATGACAATGAGTAAATCTTCCCCAATTCTAGGTTTTGGTGGCGGAGGATGGGCATCCACTTATAGAGAATTCCAATCAGCTCCTTATATTTCTAGCAAAGTTCACGATGGTTACTTAGAGTGGATGATTGAAAATGGATGGCTGGGGCTGCTAATTTTTCTATCTGTCTTTATTTATTTCTTCTATTTATTGGTTCGTTCTTATTTAAAAGAGGATCATGACAACATGAAGTTAGCTGTAATTCTTTCGCTATTATCTGTGTTTTTACATAGTTCTTTGGACTTTAACTTTTCCTTTGGAACCGTATGGATCGTAGTATTTTGGCTTTTCGCAATCGGATTTCCGAATCTTTCAGAGAAAAAGCAAAATCAGCCGACAAAAATAAATGCAAAAATAAATGCAAAAGTACAAGTAAAGAATAAACAGCTGTGGCCTAAGCTGATTTTGATCGGTTTTTCAATTGTACTCATTACAGGACTAATTCAATCATTTAGGTTTATTACGGCTGAACAAATGTTCTCACAATCCAAAGCAACGAACGATCTTACTTTAAAGGAACAGCTGTTAACGAAGACAGTTGCCAGAAATCCATATAATTTAAATTACATGATCGCCCTAAGTAATGTTTATTTTGCAGAACTAAAACATTCCTTTGACCCAGATAAACAAAGGAAACTAGAACAATTACTAAATACAACGGTAACGAAAGAGCCCAAGAATTCAACTGTGCTTATGCAAATTTCTAATCTTTATGAGCAAATGGGAAATGATCAAAAAGCATTTAGCTACTATAATGCTGCTTTAAAGGTAGACCATTTTAATTCAACTCTGTATCAAGAGAGTCTTAATGTAAAAGTGAAGATGGCTATTGCTTTTAAGGACCATAAGAATCTTGCTGCGACAAATTCACTAGCTAGTTCTGCCTTGAAAGATTACAAGATGGAAAAATATTGGTATGGGAAAATCGACCACACGAAGGCCGGTGAAGTATTTAATAGCAGGCATTTTGAGATTACTCCATCTACAAAGTACTATGCATCCATAGCCTATTATCTACAAAAAGATTATACCGATGTAATAAAGGTTTCTCATGAAGTGAAGCCAAAAGACCTTCATTACAATGATTTACTTGCCCTTCGGATTTTAGCAAATGAACAATTAGGTAAAAAAGACTCATCAAATCAACAAAATTTGTCAAAAAATATCAATATCCAAAGAAATTTATTGAATTAATTGTAAATTTTTCTAGACAGCTAGGACTTTAATCATATATTCTGATAGAGTAATAAATTTTTCCAAATAATATATAGGGGGTGAATAGATCTCTAAATATTTATATTAGAGGTCTAAAAATGAGAAAAAGATTTTCATTTCTAAGTGGCCTGGCAGCAGTCCTTCTTTTCTTATTTACATTTTCGACGGGGGCATTAGCTGCTGACACAACTCAAAGCGGAATGGGAACATCTGCTACTGGTACTGTCCAAGACACGACTTATACTGACGTACAAACAACTACTTACACTGATGTGCCAAGTTCTCCTTCATCAAACGTTACAGGTTCTACATACGATGTTACTGGTTCTACCTATGATGTTACTGGTTCTACCTACGATGTTACTGATTCTACCTACGATGTTACTGGTTCTACCTATGATGTTACTGGTTCTACCTATGATGTTACTGGTTCTACCTATGATGTTACTGACTCTACTTATCAAGATGTTTATTTTGACTGGGCTGATGTTGCAAACACTACACCTACAGATGGAAATGCTGTATTTGATTACTCTAACAATTCAAATTCAGGATTAATCTTAGGTACATACCTTTCGAGTGAGGATGTTGCACAAGTTTCACATATTGTAGCAAAAATTGGCGGCGTTGAAGTTAGTTACCCTGTCCAAGTTTTACCGCTCAACCAATTACTTGAATTTTCAATTCTTCAGAACACTAAGGTATTCGAAAATGCTCTAAGTCCTGTGTATGATTTCTCCATTGAGGCATTTGATCCTGCGACTTTAAATGACACTTTTATCAAAGATTTCTCGCAAAGCCCAGTTTTATTAACGCTTAAATTCGATCCAAAATTATTAAAAAATGCGAACGATGATATCACCGTCAAATACATTGATGCTAACGGAAATATTTCATCTGAAGCAATCGAAATTGTAAGTGTCGATAAAACAACGGGTGTAATAGTTGCCAAGGTAAAACACTTTAGTAGTTATGGTGTATTTGAGGTTGCTTCAACAACTAATACTGGTAGTACAGGTGGAACATCCACAACTGGAACGCCAACTACT
>JAUZQA010000270.1 GCA_030705665.1 Bacillota bacterium | reverse complement strand
TTGGGACTGCCCTTGCCATGGATCCCGTTACAGCATTACTGGAGAGGTTATTGATGGGCCAGCGGTGAAGCTGTTAACGAATCTTTCGGAGGAAGCCAACTAGAAACAAAAAGGTCCCAAAAAGGGACCTTTTTAACTTAATTATCTTTTGGCCGATTTCTTACAAATCCTTCCCCTGTTGTAAACTCAACAAGTTCAGAGCTTATTTTTCCTTTTTTTCGGTTATTGTTTCGTTGGGCATTTTGATTGCCCAATTTCGTTCTTCCCATAGCTAGCATCTCCTTTGTAAAAGGTTCAAGGATAGTATGGGTGAATCGGGCATTGGTTATTCTGGCAATTAACTCCGTCCTTTTCGTACCGTCTCCTTTTCCTCAGAGATTTGTCCTTTAAAGAACACCCGTTTATCGAGCGGTACTTTTAGATCACGACAATAACGTTTTAAATCTCTTTCTTCTCTTTCAGTCACTAACGACAGCACCATTCCGCTCGCCCCCATTCTTGCCGTTCGGCCGGCACGATGGACGTATTGGGTAATGTCTCTTGGCAAATCAATGTTTACAACATGGGTTACTCCTGGAATATCCAATCCCCTTGCGGCTACATCTGTTGCAATAAGCATACCGAGCTTCCCGCTCCGAAATTCTCTTAGAGCCTTCTCCCGCTCTATTTTCGATAATTCACTATGCAGAAGCCCGACAGATAGTTCCTTGAAATTTAATTTCGCCGCAGAAATAGAAACTTCGGTAATGTCATTTATAAAAGCTAACGCCTTGATTTCAGGCAAACGAGCGATTTTTTCCAGCAGTTTGATTTTATCCCTCTGTTCACAGGCAAAATAAAGATGTTCCACCTTCCCTGCCGAGGCTTTTTCATCTTTCTCAACTCGGACAACTTCCGCTTCCTTTGTTAATTCTTTTCCGATCTGCTCTGTTTCTGGTTTAAGAGTTGCTGAAAAAAGTACAACCTGCCTGTCCTGAAGTGTTGACTTTACTATACTTTGAACTGAACCACGATGCTCTGCTACAAGCAGCTGATCTGCTTCATCAAGGATGATCGTTTTGACTTCATGCATTTTAACCTTTTTTTGTTTAATTAATTCTAATAAACGCCCAGGAGTAGCAAAAATAACTTGCGGCCGCTTTTTAAGCTTCTCCAGCTGCCGCTTCATATTTGCTCCTCCGATAATCGAAGTTCCCCTAATTCCGCCGCCTTCAGACCACTTTTGAAATTCCTGGTATACCTGCATAACCAGTTCCTGTGAAGAAGCGAGTACAACTGCCTGTAATGATGGTAGCGCAGGATCGATTCGATTTAACAATGGGAGCAAATAGGCTAGTGTTTTCCCCGTTCCCGTTGGAGATTCTGCAATTACATCTTTCCCTTCGATCAAAAGAGGGATTGTCGTATCTTGGATGGCGGTGGCTGTTTCAAACCCAGCCTTTTGCCATGCCTGCTGCAAAAATGGCTCTAATTTTTCCAAAAAATTTATCATAACAAACTCCTTTATCTTCATTGTTTCATTTAAATTTATTATCCACTTTTCAATATATTACTCGTTCTGATACTAACTTAATGACAATGAACTGTCCAGCGTTTACCAGCAGCTCACGATAGGTTTATGAAATGGATGTTAAATAGAAAACAATCCAGGAAAAATGAATGGCTAGAACAGTGAGATAGACCGCACAACTAGCACGAATGAGCGTTTTAACCCAACGCTTTAGCGGACGGCAGATGATTATGCCAATTAATAATAAAGGTAACGAAACTTTAATCAGATAGAAAAGCAACCAACTTTTTTCAATAACTAAATTAACAGCAGGGTTCCCCTCTTCGATGATTCCAAAAGTAACACCAAGGTGGGTTAATACTGCATCCAATACCCCGGAAATAAGTAAAAATAAACCTGCTCTCATCGTTACACCATCCTATCTAGTATCCATTGTTCCTTGTACATCCTATGCTGATACCTTTAGAATACTAAAAAGACACACAAAAAACCTCTTCTAATGCAGAAGAGGCCCGTTTACAAATCGTCCATGCCTTGGAAGAGCAATTTCATTAAAATTTTCAACCAATTTCCTTAGGTTTTCCGATAATTCATTCCCTGTCATTGGGAGACCGTGACCAGTTACCGCTGTTATTGGCTGCAGGGCTTCCAGCTTTTTAACAGACTCAAATGCAGCTTGCCAATCTGTCGTATAATATTTAGGCGGACCGCTTATTTCCTTCTGCTGTGTCAATACTTTATAAAGTGATTCCTGCTTTACTGTTACAAAAGCATCCCCAGCAATCAAGGTGCGATCCCTCTCACGGAAAAGGGATATATGTCCAGGGGTATGTCCGGGCGTGTGAATCCATTTCCATCCCTCCATATTTGGTACAGAACCATCCTTGGGAAGTGGCTGAACAAGTCCGCTGATATTAATCCCATGGTTTGGAAACATCGGCGACAGCTCAGAAACGAGCCCGCCATCAACGGTTGGATCACCAGGCGGATAGTCCTTATCTCCCGTTAAATAAGGAAGCTCTAATTCATGAGCAAAAACGGGAACTTTCCAATCTTCTAAAAGGGAAACTAATGAACCAACGTGGTCAAAATGTGCATGGGTTAACACAACTGCCTTAGGCCTGCCGTTCACACCAAACCGTTCCACAACAGTTGACATTATTTTATCTGCCGATTTTGGCATCCCAGCATCCACTAACACAAATTCATTCGTCAGGGTCGGATTGCCGATAAGGAAGATGTTCACGATTTGATTGGTATAACAATATACATCTGGCAAAATGGCAATGCCGGCGCCACTTCCAATGGAAGTCATAGGCAAAAAGGTATCTTCAAATTTATTGTCCTCAGTCTGCAAAAAAATTCCTCCCTCGATTTTATTTTATTGTTCATCAAGGTGGAATTTTTTATAACAAACCTAGCGCATTTCCGTTAGTTTTACGGTAGTCAGCTGAAAATGCCCCGGTTCAATTTCTTTTGTAATAACATTCAGGCCCATTGCTTGAAAACCTGCAACTAAAGGCTCACCACGGTGTGGGATATGAATTTCAAAAACGGTTCCTACGGGAGCTGCTTTAATATAGTCAAGGATCTCTTTACGAGGGTGCTCACCTTTTAATATCCTGTCACGTACATCGATAATTGCTTTTTTTCCATCCATTTGAAAACTGCCCATTTATGCCAACTCCTTTATTCAGACATTTATTACTTTTTCACTAGTCCATCCATTATTATTGTATAAGCTTTATATATATATAACGTTGATTTATATCACGTTTTTGAAAATTATTCTCAATTCCTCCATCTTATTGTGAAAGTATTGTGAACATTCTTGTCAGAATGATACTTGCTGACAGGTTGGATGATAAAATGGGGTTAATTACATTAACACCTTTTTGGAGTTGGATATAATGTTTAAAAAGGTTTTACTCATTTTTTCCCTTTTGTTAATATTCTTTGGGAATCAAACAATTGCACCTTCGACAGATCATTCCTTAATAAATGGCAGCTCTCTTCTCCAGATTCAACATAATAATATAGCTTTTGCAGCAGAAAATGGGCAACCAGCATCAAAAAAAGATAATACAGAGACTTCTTCATGGTCATCCTATATTGTGCCGGGGGCAGTAGGAATCGTATTAATCTTTAGCATGGGAAGCTACTGGTTAGTATTCAGAAAAAAGGAAATCAAAAAAGAAGCATAACTTTCATGGTTATGCTTCTTTTTTGATTTTAGTGAAATGAATGCCAAAATCCACCACTCTGGTCAATAATATCTGTCAACTCCTTAAATGGGACTGTAAAAGTTGGAAACCCCGCAGCGTATGGAGCAATTTCGTATGGAGGAAAGTAGACATTTAGCCCCTCTTCAGATATATAAAATGGCTGATCTACTTGTATTCCTTTGTAACTTCCTGGAAACACATAAGTATATTGGGGATTATTTTTAATTTGATTGCCAATTCGTTCACTCAAAACCTTTACATAGGGACTGCCTGATTTAAACAAATCTTTGAGCAGAAAAGTTTCGCCGGTTTTTAGATCAAGATGGACAAATTTCTTCATCGGCATACCATGGGCAGCTCCAAACGGATAATTGTAGCCTGTAATCTCAATAACAACTAATTCTTTTCTATAAAAGGTCACATCAAAATCACCCATATAATTAGATTCGAGCTGAAGATGCGCCGGTGTTTCCTTGATGCCGGCAAAATCCTTTAACAATTGATTGATTTCATCTTGTTTTTTTCGGTTTGCCATCCCGGATATCTGTGGATAGTAAATCAAAAAGTCTTTATTTGGTTTATATTTTTTTTCAATTACTGTATATGGTTCATGAAGGGGAATATCCGAATTCTGTTTCCAGACTAGTTCACCATTCTTATTAAAATATTGAAGACGAAAATCGATTTCTCCCTTGATTAGCGTTTTATCAAACTGTAATTCACCGGTTCCATTAACAATTGGAAGACTGTCTATTCTCCTGCCTTTTTTATCAATAAAAAAAGTGGATTGATCATTAGCAGCAGATGCTTCCCCATTTTGGAATTTCCCAATCCTATTAAAAATAAATCCTGTAAGAATATGTCCGTTTGTGTCACCGAGCGAAAAGATGGATCCAATAAATGGCTTTTCAGGGTCAATCGCTTTGCCGATGGCTACCCTCCCGTCACCAAGATGGCTTATCTGTTGATAATTAGGTTTTAAAATGTATTGCCCCTTTTTATCGATCAGTCCCGAATAATCATTGTTACCTTCGGAAATCGTAACAATTGCACCACCATCCTGAAATGATTGCGCCCATCTAAACCTTGGCTCAATAATGATTTTTCCTTGCTCATTCATAAATCCGAGCTTGCCTTCTGGACTTTTTTGAAAGGTAAGTAAGCCTTCACCATACTCACCCACGAAAGTAAAATTGTACGTTTGCAGCACTTTTCCTGTCAGATTGATCAATGCATATCTGCCGTTCTTTAATTTCACAACCGATTTTCCATCCTTGAAATCACTTGCCGATTGGTATGACGCCGGGATTACTTCCTTCCCCCATCTATTTAAAAATCCATACAAACTTTTACCCTTTTCATCTGTTATCGAGAATAGCACTCTGCCCTCATTGTAGTCTCCTATATAGGAGTAAGCCTTGGAAGTAAGTTCTTTCCCGCTTTCATCTATCACTCTATAGCCTTGGTGATCTATAACCGTCGCTCGGCTTTCTGAAAAAGGGTGAATGGTTTCATATTTGGGTTTTACAATAAAATACCCGCTAAAATCAATAACACCAGAAAGTCCCTTCAAACGAACAATTGCAACCCCATCCTGAAAGTCTCCCGCCTGCTCATAAAGCGGCTTTAAAACAAACTTCCCTTTGGTATTGATATAGCCCCACTTACTTCCGCCTGCCTCTTTTAAAGAAACGGGAAAAAGATAGGCTGTCCTTTCACTGATATAACCCACTTCCCGTTTTAATATTTGCAGGTCATCTGTATTTCTTGGTTGAAAGGGCGGTTCATAACTCTCCTCAAATAGCTGCGGGCGTTTCACTTTTTTTTTCCATCTAAACCTTTTAAACATCATAATTTCCCCATTTTAGCTTTTTATTATATATATATGGAAAAATTGGGTCCTTGTGCGAAAAGAAAAGACTGCCTCACGGCAGCCTTTCCCTTAATGTCCAATCTGATTAACTTGGGGAATCAATATCTTCCATTCACTGTTTGTAATGACTGTATCCCAATGCCCCGTAATTTTAGCAATGCCGACAACTAGAATAAACAATACCAAAAATACGACAGGGATCACCCATTTGTTGACCTTTTTATTGGCCACCGTCATGTTTAACGTGTCCTTTATTGGACAGGCCTCCACGCAAGCCATGCAGGCAGTACAATTCAGGCTGTTCACAGCCTTTTTCGTTGAA
>JAUZQA010000027.1 GCA_030705665.1 Bacillota bacterium | reverse complement strand
GGGCAAAACTGATGTTTGTATATTCATTGCAATATTTAACTATTATTTTTGTCGCTATGGTAATAGTTACTTTAGTTTAGTTTGCCGTGGATTTTATAGAAACCAAAACTATAAAATCCTTAATACATTTTTGATCAAACAAAGGGAACGAAATTTTTTGCGAAAGAGGGGTATGTTTAAGCATGAAAAGGCTTGCAAACTGGCGCTTAATTTCGCTTTTAGCGATGTTAACGCTTATTCTTTCCGGATGTGGCGGTGAACCGTATTTATCTGCCCTGAAACCTGCCGGTGAAGTTGCCAAAATGGAATTTGATTTAATGACATTAAGCACATTAATCATGGTAGGCGTTATTGCAGTTGTTTTAATTATTTTCATCATTGTCCTCGTTCGATTTAGACGAAAAGATGACACGATCCCGAAACAAGTGGAAGGAAGCCACAAATTAGAAATAATATGGACTGTCATTCCTATTCTTTTGCTTCTTATTTTGGCAGTGCCAACTGTCACAACCACATTTAAGTTGGCTGATGTTTCTGCAATGAATAATAAAAACTCCAAAACTCTTGTTGTCAATGTGCGTTCACACTTGTATTGGTGGGACTTTGAATATCCAAGTCAGAAAATTGTGACAAGTAACGAATTGGTTGTCCCAACAAATGAAAAGGTTTACTTCTCTTTAAAATCTATGGATGTAAAGCATTCATTCTGGATTCCTGCAGTGGGAGGAAAGATGGACACTAATACTGATAACATTAATAAATTCTGGCTGGAGTTTGATAATAAAAAAGCAAACGAAGCGGGAAATTTATTTTATGGAAAGTGTGCAGAGCTTTGCGGTCCTTCGCATGCTTTAATGGATTTTAAAGTTAAAGCAATTCCTCGCAGTCAATTTAACAGCTGGGTTACCTCGATGCAGAATGTGAAGACAGCAGCACCTGCTACATCCAGCTTAGCCCAAGAAGGTCAAAAAATCTTTAATCAAAGCTGTATTGCCTGTCATGCTGTTACTCCAGCAAATACAACACCGGATACAGCCAGATTGGCTCCGAATCTAACTAACTTTGGAGAGCGCTCACGTGTTGCTGGTATTTTGCCACATACAAAAGAAGATGTGAAAAAGTGGATTAAAAATCCGGAAAACTTTAAACCAGGTAATAAAATGACTGGAAAATACCCACAAATGACCGACGCACAGCTTGATGCGTTAGCGGAATATTTAATGGGATTAAAGGTTCAGCAATAAAGGGGATCGCTTGAAAGGGAGGTTAAAATTTGTGAGTACCAATGCTCAAAAAAAGGGGTTTGGCTCAACAGTTTGGGATTATTTGACTACTGTTGACCATAAAAAAATCGCTATTTTGTATCTCATTGCAGGTGGCTTCTTCTTCTTAATAGGAGGAATTGAGGCTATGATCATTCGGATCCAGCTTGCAGTCCCAAACAACGACTTTGTAAGTGCCGGACTATATAATGAAGTAATGACGATGCACGGAACAACAATGATCTTTCTGGCAGCTATGCCGCTAGTATTTGCCTTTATGAATGCCGTTATGCCATTACAAATTGGGGCAAGGGATGTTGCTTTTCCATTCGTAAATGCATTAGGCTTTTGGCTGTTCTTTTTTGGAGGTATCTTTTTAAACTGTTCTTGGTTTTTGGGCGGTGCACCTGATGCGGGCTGGACCTCTTATGCATCATTAACAATGGCTTCCAAAGGACATGGCGTAGACTTCTATATTTTAGGATTACAGATTTCAGGAATAGGGACCCTAATTGGAGGAATAAACTTCCTGGCAACGATCATAAACATGCGGGCTCCCGGGATGACTTACATGAGAATGCCACTGTTTACGTGGACAACATTCGTTACTTCAGCACTTATCTTATTTGCTTTCCCGCCGCTAACAGTAGGTTTAGTGTTAATGATGTTTGATCGATTATTTGGCGCCCATTTCTTTGATGTTGGTTTTGGTGGCAATACAATCATTTGGGAACATCTTTTCTGGATATTTGGCCATCCTGAGGTATACATATTGATACTTCCGGCTTTTGGCATATTTTCCGAGATCTTTGCCATTTTCTCCAGGAAACGTTTATTTGGTTATTCATCAATGGTTTTTGCAACAGTTTTAATCGGATTTCTTGGTTTCATGGTCTGGGCACACCATATGTTTACTGATGGTCTAGGACCAGTTGCTAATGCCATCTTTGCAGTAGCAACCATGGCAATTGGCGTCCCTACAGGGATAAAGATTTTTAACTGGCTGTTAACCATGTGGGGAGGCAGTGTTAAATTTACCACTCCTATGCACTATGCGGTAGCGTTTATCCCTTCATTTGTCGCTGGGGGCGTTACAGGGGTAATGCTTGCATCCGCTGCAGCAGATTATCAATATCACGATACTTATTTTGTTGTGGCGCACTTCCATTATGTTATTGTAGGTGGTGTTGTCTTTGCCCTTCTGGCAGGAGCACACCTATATTGGCCGAAAATGTTTGGAACGATGCTTAATGAATTATTAGGTAAAATTACATTTTGGTTCTTCTTCATCGGTTTCCATCTAACATTCTTTGTTCAGCACTTTTTAGGTTTAATGGGTATGCCTCGTCGTGTTTTCACCTATCTTCCTGGACAGGGATTTGAAACAGCCAACATGGTTAGTTCAATTGGTGCATTTTTTATGGCTGTAGGTGTACTTGTACTGTTATTTAATGTAGTTATGACTTCTGTCAAAAATGTGAAAGTTGGAAACGACCCTTGGGGTGACGGAAGAACACTTGAGTGGGCAATTTCATCTCCACCACCATTCTATAATTTTAAACAGCTTCCACTAGTACGTGGATTGGATGCTTACTGGCTTGAAAAGATGGAGGGGAAAAAGGGTATGACTCCTTCAGAACCGATTGGAGATATTCACATGCCTAATTCTTCTATCATACCTTTGATCATTGCGTTGGGACTTTTTATTGCAGCGTTTGGGGCAATGTATCATGTTGATAACAAAGTTTGGGCTCTTCCGGTAATGTTTGTAGGCCTTGCTGTTACATTTATTTCGATGTTTACTCGTTCTGTTAAAGATGATCATGGTTTCCATATTCATAAGGAAGAACTAATGGAGGATGAAAAGGGGGCCCGGGCATAATGCATGTTGAAGAAAAATTCACTTATGAAACATGGCCTGCTTCGCCTGAAAAAGCAACCCTTGAAGCAAAAAATAAATTTTTAGGTTTTTGGTTATTCTTAGGAGGGGAGACAGTTCTCTTTGCCTCGCTGTTTGCAACGTACCTTGCCCTAAAGGATAAAGTGCCGAATCCAAGTATGGCACACGCAAAGGACCTCTTTGAATTGCCAATGACATTTGTGTCAACAATGCTGTTGTTAACAAGTTCGTTAACGAGTGTTTATGCGATTTATAATATGAAAAACTTTGCTTTTAAGAAAATGATGCTTTGGTTTGGAATTACCGCGCTTTTAGGTGCAGGCTTCTTAGGCTTAGAAATTTACGAATTTAACACATATGTTCATGAATTTCATCATACTTTCACCAGTAGTGCCTTTGGTTCTGCTTTCTATACATTGGTTGGCTTTCATGGAGGACACGTTGCATTTGGGCTTTTATGGATTCTTACATTAATGTTTAGAAATGCTAAACGCGGGTTAAACCTATATAACGCACCAAAGTTTTATGTCTTTAGTCTTTATTGGCACTTTATTGATGTTGTTTGGGTGTTTATCTTCACAGTTGTTTATTTAATGGGAATGGTGGGATAGACTGATGGAAAATCAACAAATAAACTCAGGTAACCCAAGAGTCGACATTGAATATCGACGAAAAAAAAGTAAAGAAGAAATGCGATTTCATATTATCTCATTTTCTTTAATGCTTTTCTTAACATTTATAGCATTTGCTGCCGTGGGATTTAATGGCGTATCAGGAACATTTACACCGCCTTTTATTCTGCTTTTAGCCGTTGTCCAGGTTATTTTTCAATTGTTCTATTTTATGCATATGAATCATAAAGGACATGAAGCCCCAAGTATGTTTATTTTCTCTGGGGCCTTGGTGGGGTTTGTCATCGTGTTAGCATTTTCAACCATTATCTGGTGGTAAGAAAAAAGCTCAAGCTCCTGCTTTTTCAAGGGCTTTTAGCAGGAAAGAAAATAAAGAAAATCGGCTTAGGCCGATTTTCTTTATTCTTAGGATTTATAAAAAGTTTATTTTAGATTGAGGTGATGATCATGCTATCATTAGAAATTTTTGGATTTTATGCACTTTGGAGTCCATACTTCTTTACCGCTTTAGTAGCTGTCACAATCGTCTATTTTCTATTGTTGGTCAAGTATCGCACTCATTTTAAAGATAATGAACCTCTGACCACCAGACAAGGAATGTTATTCGTCATCTCAGTATTCCTTTTATATGCCATAAAGGGTTCTCCTATTGATTTAATGGCACATCTTATGTTTTATATTCATATGATTCAGATGGCAGTTCTCGTTTTAGTGATTCCACCTTTGTTTATATTGAGTATCCCGCCGTGGCTCTGGAGAAACCTTTTACAAGTTCGTATTTTCAAGTCTTTATTTATCTATTTTACAAAACCGCTTACAGCGTTACTATTGTTTAATGGGATTTTTTCCTTTTATCATATTCCATTAATCTTTGATCATGTGATGGAAAATAGATGGCTTCATGCTGGATATTCAGTGCTTTTATTTATCGTCGCTATTTTTATGTGGTGGCCGTTAATCAATGAACTTCCTGAATCCCAAACACTTAACGGGATTAAAAAGGTTGGCTATATTTTTGCGGATGGAATTTTGTTAACACCTGCCTGCGCATTGATTATTTTTGCTAGTTCACCTATGTATGCAACATATTCTGATCCGCGAGCATGGGGTGAAGCAATGAGTCTGTGCGTTGGATCTGCTAATTTTTCCAGTCTGAATATTAGTGGACCTGAGCTATTTAGTTCAATGTCGCTGCTTCATGATCAGCAGCTGGGCGGTGTTATCATGAAGGTGATCCAAGAAATAATCTATGGCATCATGTTAGGTCGTGTCTTTTTTGAATGGTACCGACAGGACCAGGAGGAATCAGAAAGAGAACAAAACTCAGGTTTACATCCAACTCTCATTGAATAACCTCCCGGAGGCCTGGGAGGCTTTTTTTTTGTATTGAAGGGTTGTTGGTTGAAAAAGGATGTGACCTACCTTAAAATTATTGTAGAAATTATCAGGAAAAGAGTGGATGATGATGAATTCTTTACCCATTTTACCAACGATTAGTACAACATTTATTGTCTTAAGTGCTATTACAGT
Source organism: Bacillota bacterium (assembly GCA_030705665.1). The sequence goes on along the minus strand of JAUZQA010000027.1, from coordinate 9,921 downwards.
TGCAATTGGTTGGGGACTAATTAAACAGAGGAAAATAGAGGCCCATAAAAAAACGATGATTACAGCAGCAATCTTTGCTCTTATTTTCTTCATCATTTATGCAACAAGAACTATTTTCTTAGGGAACACTTCGTTTGGTGGTCCTAATAATGTAAAAATTTATTACACTATTTTTCTTATCTTTCATATTACTTTAGCAACAGTGGGAGCTGTTTTGGGAATTGTAAATTTAGTCACAGGCTTTAAGAAAAAATTCTCAATCCACCGTAAATTGGGTCCAATTACGAGTGTAGTATGGTTCTGTACTGGTATTACAGGGGTAGCTGTGTATTTGTTGCTGTACGTGTTTTATAAAGGTGGGGAAACAACATCTGTAATAAAAGCTGTTTTAGGCTTTTAAAAAGAAGCCGCATCTATTGATGCGGCTTCTTTTTAAATGGAAAACTTATCAATTTCAGTTTTTAATGTTTCAAGTATGGTTTGGCATTGGTTGATGAGGGTTTGCGGATAAAATTCATCGTCACCATATTCTACACCATGTGGATAGTAATACTTTCCAAGGAGAGGCGTCATCAATTGAATAACCGCTTTATGTGCTCCTACATCTCCTTCGATTGCATAGCCGCGAACACGAAGGTAATAGACGCCTTCTTTCAATTCAAATTTTTTATCATATGTAACTCTCTCATAATCCCATTGCCCTTCACGTATTAAACCCTTTGCTTGCATAACCTCATCTAATCGGTTTAAATCAGCTTTTAGTTGTTCATAGCCTGCATTTTCAAACTTCATGAAAATCCCTCCTAAAACCATGCATTAAGGAAACTCAAAATACGCTAACAATGCATCTTATTAATTTAATAATAGTTGAAATTATAATAAACTGCAATGACCCTATTTCGAATAATTCTCTTTCAAATGGAAATATTATTACAAGCAGAAGTTCCCAATTCAACTGTGCAAAAATGAAAAAACATACTATAAAAAGGTCAGGTGCAAAAACATGGAAAAGATTCGTGATATCATGACTGATGATGTAGAATGTTGTTCACTATTGGATAATGTTTATGAAGTTGCTGTAAAAATGAAAGAACTTAATGTAGGTGCTATCCCAATTGTTGATCAAGGAAAATTAGTAGGAATGATTACAGATAGAGATATCGTACTAAGATGCATTGCAGAAAAACATCCAGCATCCTCAAAAGTAGAAGATATTATGAGCAGTGATCTGATTACAATTTCTGTAGATGCAAATAGTAAGGAAGCCGTACAGTTAATGGCAAAGCATCAAATACGCCGACTGCCTGTGGTAGAAGGCGGAAAATTAATCGGAATTGTCTCACTTGGTGATTTTGCCGTTCGTGAATTAACGGACGACCAAGCAAAATCAGCACTAATTGATATCTCTGAATCAAGTCAAAGTCAAATGAATCATTAAAAGTTACATGAAATTTTTCGGAAAAACAGGTACAATGTTTAATTGCACCTGTCTTTTTATGTTAAATTGAAGATAACGAACATTTTGAGATGTCAGATATGTTGAAGAAATGGTTGAGAAAATGATTTGACGATACATAATGTTTGAAATTGTAAGTACAAGGAGGCCGAATCCTCTGCGAACACTTTTTAGAATTCTAATTATTTCAGCTATTTTCTTGATCATTGGGTTTTATTTAAATGTTACGGGGCAAGATGGCAAGGAAGTACTAATTAAGAAACACTTACCTAAACAGTCGAATGAGGCTATAACCAAAACCGAACAAAACCAAGGCAGGCCATCTACTGAAAGACCTAAGGAAGGGATATCATTATTAATTGGGGAAGACGTGGAAAGTCTGGAGAAAGAATTTGGTAAACCCAAAAGAATTGATCAAACCACTTATGGATATCAATGGTATATTTATAATCTTCATTCTAACAGGTATTTTCAAGCCGGAGTCGAAGACGGCCATGTCGTTACCGTTTATGCACTTGGTGATCAATTAGATATAGCACCATTTGAAATCGGGCAGCCAGTTGAAGAAGTATTTAATACACAATATATCGATACAAATGTTGATATTAACTTACGAGGAAATACGTACCGATTTGAACTAAATGATACCGATATTAACCTCAGACCACTAATTCAGTTGGGTGATCTTTATGTCCAGCTTTATTTTGACAAATTTAGCGGTGAACTTTCAAGTGTTCGTTTTTTAAACGCTGAGACACTTATTAAAGAGAGGTCATATGAACTTGTTTATCATGGTGATTTAATTGAATCACCAGCACCAGATAAATCGCTTTGGGAAATGGTGCAAAACGGATCAGCAAAAGAAATCTTTGATATAACCAATGTATTGCGATTGCGGAATGGTCAAAAGAAGTTGAGATGGGATGAAAACGTAGCGAAAATTGCCATCGAACATAGTAAGGACATGTTCGACACAAATGAATATACCCATACCTCTGAAAAGTATGGGAATCTTTCCGAGCGGTTAAAATCAGCTCAGATTGAATATCAATTATCAGGAGAAAATATAGCGGCCAATTATACAGATGGGCCCGCAGTAGTGGAGGGATGGCTAAATAGCCAAAGTCATCGCCAAGTGCTGCTTAGTAAGAATTTCACACACATCGGAGTAGGTGTAAACCAGAAATATTATACACAGGATTTTATCCAAAAATAAAATGACAGACTTGAATTCTGTGGAGTGATTTACCATCTAATAGGTTTAACGTTTCACCAAACGATTAAATTTTCATATTGTATTATAGGCGAATTCAAATCGTTAGAGGTGAAAAAAGGTGAAGCAAAAGAACTTACACCCATCCATTATCAAATTTAAAGAATTTGTAAAAAACAATCCAAAGCTTATTTACGAAGTCCGACAAGGAAGGGCAACCTGGCAGGAGCTTTATGAAGACTGGTATTTATTGGGCGAAGATGATGAACGATGGGAAACGATTGGAATCAGCAAAAAGGAAGATTCGGGATTGGCTATAACAAAGAAGGAAGCCGATGAACCCAATGATGGAAAGAAGCTGGATTGGATGTCCACCATTGCAGGAATGATGAAAAAGATGGATGCCAATCAAATACAATCCCATGTAAATAATTTAAGCCAGGCTATTGGGGCCATTCAGGGGTTATTAGCCCAATTCCAAGGAGGTCAAGGGGCGCCCAACCAGCAAAATCAACAAAGAGAAATGGAAGGACCAAAGCATCCATTTACATTTAGGAAGGATTAAGAAAGGACTAATTAAATATGCGAAAAGAGGTAATGGATTATCTAGAAGGGCAGCAGGAGTTAAAGCAATTCATAAGGGAGCAGCCACAATGGTATCGGAAGCTATCAAGGAATCCTTTTGACTTACAAGCACTTGAAATTGCTTCACTGCATTATTATAAACGAACAATACCACATCAAGTTGAAAAGTTTTCAAATGGAGTTCAAATGGCCTCAATGATGTTCCATATGTTTCAGTCCATGAATAATCAAAATGAATGAAAAGGTCCACATTAAAAGGAGATGTGGACCTTTTTTATGTAGCCCGTAAAGAGTAAAAATGTGAAAGGAGGTGAACAATACAAGCATAAAGGAGTGATTAGATTGAGGATGTATACTTTTCCACCAATTCTTGCGACTACCATTATATGTTTCTTAACAATAGGTCGTCAATCGGATCATCTGCATAATCGTTTGTTGTCGGTAAATGCAGCTATGGCAAGCAGCCGAATAAACGAGGGCATACCAGCTCTATTTGTGCAATATGAATCAAAAGGTAATAATGTTTTTGTAGAATGCATTGTTACTGGTGTAACATTTAGAGAAAAGGATGCATCGAATCAGAAAGCAGGAAAAATGATCGTTTGGGTTGATGGAAAGAAAAGTAAAGAGGTTTCTAATGCTGCATTTATTATTAAGGATTTGACATCGGGAAATCATAAGTTAAAGCTTGAAGTTGTAGACCTGCATAATAAATCATATGGAATAACTAAGGAATTCATGGTAAATATCCCTAAAAACTAGAAAACTTCGCTTTCAACTGTTGTTCATGGTAAAATATTTGGTGGAGGTGAGCAAATGCTTGCTACAACTGAAAGAATTCAATTATTGGAGCATACTGAAGTATTAGCTGAGATGGTCTTACAATCCGATGTTGCCGAACAATATCGAGTTTGTTTATATAAATTAAAGAATAACGAACCAGCACAAAGGAAAATTAGTCATTTTGTTAAAATCAAGGATTTATATGAGGAAGTCCAAAGATTTGGCGAATATCATCCTGATTACAGGAAAGTAATGAAAGAAGTAAGAGAGAGTAAACGGGAAATGGATATGGATCCCGTTGTTGCAGAGTTTAGAGTTGCCGAAAATGAACTGCAAGGCTTATTGGATGAAATATGCATCCTTTTAGGCGGGTCAGTTTCGAAACAAGTTAAAGTTCCGACAGGAAATCCTTTCTTTGAAACTGGTTCAAGTTGCGGCGGCAGCTGCGGAGGCTGTTCTGCTTGATTATAAGCACTTTTAAAAGCCCCTTAGATATACAAATAAAGAGTGTTTTACCTATTTTTTTATTTGTCTTCATGTATTTTAATGTGCTAGACTAAAATATAATAATGATATGTATTGAAGGGGAACGGTATGTTAACTCAAAGACAGGGATTGGTTGTTTGGCTCTATTCATTGAAACAGGCAAAAATGCTAAGACGTTTTGGAAATGTTCATTATATTTCTAAAAAATTGAAGTATGTTGTCATGTATTGTAATCAAGAGGATTTATCCGGGGTTATGGAAAAGCTAAATTCATATTCCTTTGTGAAAAAAGTAGAACCTTCCTATAAACCTTTTTTAAAAGTAGAATATGAAAATTCGATTCCTGATAAAGCTAAAGAGTATGATTATAAGATGGGGATTTAAGTGAGAAGCAATAGGTGCTCTCACTTTTTTTATATTGCCGTGTTAAATTTAAAAAACCCTGCAGAAAAATCTGCAGGGTCCTTCCACATCCTTACAAAGGATAGAAGGCAAAGGGAGAGGAGAAACCGGAGGAAGAACTTATGGGGAAACGTAAGTCTTCTCCGCGGTTGGCAACAACATCCTCGAATTGATGTTGTTAATTTCATTATTTCCATAAAAAAAGTGCTTATACACATTTTTAAATAAATTTTCTAAATAGGACATTTATCATGATAATCAAAGTTTAAATAAAGATTAATATGTTAAAAATTGTCGCAAAGAATAGGATTATGATAGGATAGGGAAGAAAAAGGAATTTGTTTATATTGTGGTGATGAAAATGAGAGTTGTTTCAGGTACTTGTAAAGGAAGAGCCCTTAAGGCAGTTCCAGGCAATACAACTAGACCTACGACAGATAAGGTAAAAGAAGCGTTATTTAATATGATTGGTCCATATTTTGATGGTGGAGTTGCTCTTGACCTTTTTGCTGGAAGTGGCGGATTAGGCATAGAAGCATTAAGCAGGGGATTGGAGAAGGCCATTTTTATCGATCGGGACAACAAAGCTATTCAAATTATCCGGGAAAACATACATGCATGCCAGCTTGAGGAAAAAGTGGAAGTCTACAGAAACGATGCTGACCGTGCATTAAAAGCCCTGATAAAGAGGGAAATCTCATTTGATTATATATTTTTGGACCCGCCGTATAAACTCCAGCAGCTTGTAAGTTTGATGGAAAAAATGGATGAACATGGGCTCGTACATATTGGGAGTAAGATTGTATGTGAACATAGCCATGAAGTTACCCTGCCTGCTTCGATCGGGGGATTAACACAAGTGAAACACGAAAAATACGGAATTATTGCTATCACCATTTTCTTAAAGGAACAAAAAGGGTAGGGGGAGTCTCTTTTGGTTAAGATAGCCGTTTGTCCAGGAAGCTTTGATCCAATTACATACGGTCATTTAGACATCATTAAAAGGGGAGCAAAAGTCTTTGATGAGGTTTATGTAGTAGTTTTAAACAATTCCAGTAAGCATCCACTATTTACAGTTGATGAAAGAATGGAATTAATAAAAAAGGTGACAGAAAATATTCCAAGTGTCAAGGTAGATCAATTTAGAGGGTTACTTGTAGATTATGCCAGAAGCGTAAATGCAAGTGCAATTATTCGTGGTCTTCGAGCAGTCTCGGATTTTGAGTACGAAATGCAGATTACCTCGATGAACAGAGTGCTGGATGATGAGTTAGAGACCTTTTTTATTATGACGAATAATCAGTATTCTTTTTTGAGCTCAAGTATTGTTAAAGAGGTAGCACAATATGACGACGGGAAAATTTCTGAGCTTGTGCCGCCAGTTGTGGAGAAAGCGCTTCATACAAAATTCGAACAGAAAAAATAGAACCGGGCCATTGCCCGGTTCTTTCTATCTGCAAAAAAAGTCCCTGACTGTGTATTTTCATTGCCTTTTGATTTTTATCGATAAGATAAGCACATAAAAAATCAGCGCAAAGATTGTAATTAATGGACCCGTGTGAAGCATGCTGGTATACAGTCCATCAAGCCATGTATGATCTCCGAATTGCATGACTGGAATCGTAGTATTTTTGTCAAGATTCGCTGATTTCATTTTTGCTGATAAAGGCTCCCATAGTAAAAAAGCAAACATGCCTGCAAGTGTGCCATGGACGATCCTCGCAAAGAAAAATGGTTTAAAGCGGATATCAGTTTGGGATAGGATACTCGCTACCTGTGCTTGGACACTAAAGCCGCTGAATCCAAGAATAAAACTGGTAACGATTACTTGCTGCATTAATGTTGCAGCTTGGACCTTACTCGTTAATTGACTTCCGAGTGTGATTTCAAATAATCCAGAAATAAAAGGGATGCTTAACGAACTGGGAAAGGCTAATGTAGTCAGCAGGAATTGAACTGTTTTGGCCAGAAATGCCGTTATATGTAAAAGATAGAGCATTCGGTTTAAAACTGAAAAAGTGATGATAAATCCGCCTATCATTAATAAGGTTTGAATCGATGATGTCACAGCATCTCCTAATAGCTGGCCAATCGGCCGGTTGTCCTTTAATCTCGTTTGATGCAAAATCGAAAAGGCATTTTTTAAGTGAAATTTTTTCCCCTTATCTTTTACTTTTTCGGTAATTCCCCTGCCATAAAATCTCATCATTATACCAACACATATATTTCCTAGATAATGTGATAAGGCTAGAATAATACCTAATTGAGGGGTATGAAAAAAACCAACAGATACTGCTCCAAAAATAAAAATTGGATTCGAGGAATTTGTAAAAGATACAAGTCTTTCTGCTTCAATTCTTGTTATTTGCCCTTCTTGACGAAGTCTTGCGGTAAGTTTTGCGCCTGCAGGGAATCCTGAAGCCATCCCCATTGCCATAACGAAACCTCCCACACCTGGAACCTTAAATAAAGGGCGCATGAGTGGTTCCAAGAGGACACCAATAAACCGAACAACACCGAACCCAATTAACATTTCCGATACAATAAAAAAAGGCAAAAGAGAAGGGAAAACAATTTTCCACCACATATCTAAGCCGCGAATGGAAGCCTGAAATGACTCCTGCGGAAATGTGATCAGCGATGCTGCCATGACGGTAACCGAAAACGACAAGAAGATGGTTTTTAGTTTAGATTGAAGCAAATGAAAATACCTCCTTCCCATCACTAACATAAATAGATACAATCAAAAGTAAACATATGGTTTTGCATGTATACCAAGTGTTAATACCCTTGTCCCATATAACACAATATACTCATAGAAAAAGAAAATAGACCATAGGATTGGAGAGATTTCTTTTAGGTAAATAGAAAGCGGTTAACGTCAAAAACTGAATTTATAAATGTTTAAACATAGAGATAATACGGTGATTTAGAGGGGAGTGGTAAACATGAGTCGTCCGAAAATTGGATTGGCACTTGGTTCAGGTGGTGCCAGGGGATTTGCACATTTAGGTGTTATTAAGGTACTGGTCGAAGAAGGCATCCCCATTGATCTAATCGCTGGGAGCAGTATGGGAGCCCTTGTAGCATGCTTTTATGGAGTAGGGATTGAATTAGAACATCTATATAAATTATCTGGAGCATTTAAGCGTAAGTTTTATCTCGATTTTACGGTCCCTAAAATGGGGTTTATTGCGGGTAAAAGATTAAAGGAGTTTATTAAAGTTTTTACACATGGAAAAAATATTGAGGATCTATTAATACCTGTTGGTGTCGTGGCAACAGATTTATTAACGGGAGAGAAAGTTGTCTTTAGAAATGGTCCAATCGCCGAGGCTGTAAGGGCAAGTATTTCTATCCCTGGTATATTTGTACCTGAAAAATATAATGGCCGGCTTTTAGTAGATGGAGGCGTTGCTGACCGGGTTCCTGTTTCGGTTGCCAAAGAAATGGGCGCAGATATCGTCATCGCAGTTGATGTATCCCGCGTGAAACGCAATGCCGAAATTACGAATATTTATGATGTGATCATGCAAAGTATTGATATTATGCAAACGGAGATTGTGATCAATCGTGAAATTGCCTCTAATTTTATGATCCGTCCACCTGTAGAAAACTTCAGTTCACGTGCCTTCACTAATATTGAGGACATCATTCAAATTGGAGAAGCAGAAACCAGAAAAAACATTAAAGAAATTAAATCTGTTATTACGAATTGGAAGGAGTAGTTTATGCGGAAAAAGTTTTTTATTGGTTCAACTATTGTTGTAGCCATTGTTCTTATTGGAGCAATGTTTTATTCGCTGCCATTTTACATTACGAAGCCGGGAATGGCAAAAGCTCTAAAGCCAATCATAACGGTTAAAAGTGGAAAAAAAGATAAAGGAAATTTTATGTTAACAACAGTAAGAATGGGTCAGGCAAATATTTACTCTTATGCTGAAGCGAAAATGAGCAAATTTGAAGAAATATACCCGGAAAGTGAAATCCTAAATCCAACGGAAACAGAAGAAGAATACAACGTAAGGCAGCTGTATTTGATGAAGGATGCCAAACTAAATGCTACAGATGTTGCATACCGTAAAGCCGGACTACCTGTTAAGTATAAGTATAATGGCATTTATGTTCTTAGTGTATTGCCGAATATGCCAGCAAACGGGAAATTAAAGGCCGGGGATCGTATTTTTAAAGTTGACGGCCATACTTTTTCTTCGTCTAACGAGTTTATGGATTATGTACGAACGAAGAAGGCAGGAGAAGAATTAACTTTCACTTATTTGCGGAACAAACAAACGAAGGATGTAAAAATTCAAGTAAAGCCTTTTAAACAGGAACCGAAACGTGTAGGAATTGGGATCTCTTTAGTGGATGATAAAGAGGTTATTGTAAATCCGCCTGTCAAGATTGTCACCGATGAAATTGGGGGACCATCTGCTGGTTTGATGTTCTCGCTGGAAATTTATAATCAGTTAACAAAAGATGATCTCACGAGAGGACACCAAATTGCGGGAACTGGAACGATAGATGCTGACGGTACAGTCGGTCCGATTGGTGGAATTGAGCAAAAGATAGTCGCCGCTGACAAAGCGGGAGCTGAAATTTTCCTTGCGCCTAACGAGCATGGTGCTAAAAAATCAAATTATCGGGATGCTTTAAAAGCTGCCCATGAAATTGGCACAAAAATGAAAATTGTCCCTGTCGATACATTTGATGAAGCCGTTGCATATTTAAAAAAACTGCCTCAAAAGTAAAAAAACAGCCGGCTATTATTTTAAATAAATAGGCGGCTGTTTAAATTCTTCTTCAAAGCTTTTCACTTTCAAATGATTAGGCAAGGCACAAGCGTAAATTCGGGATGCCTTTATATCAGGCAGAATATCTTCGTTTTTATAGGATGAGAGCTTAGAAATAAGCGGCAATCCCAAACATGTTTTCATTTTGTTTAAATATTCTTTCCCGTTCTCAGTCATTCCTAATAATCTTAAATAAGAAGCCT
>JAUZQA010000269.1 GCA_030705665.1 Bacillota bacterium | reverse complement strand
GCATCCGCTAAATTCAAGTCTGCCTCTCTATATCCACCGCCAATTGCACCTGGATCAGTTCCACCATGGCCCGGATCTAAAAAGACTATTTTAGACCTTTGATTGAATGTTACCGTGGTAGTAGGTAATGTCGTTACATGTCCGTTTTTATCAGTTTCTCTGATCATAATGGTATGTTGTCCATCACTAAATTTGGTTGTGTCAAGTGCAAAATGATAACCAGTATTAGCGTCGAAGTCAGGGAATACATTTCGAACGTCAGGTCGCGCATCTCCATAGGTTGCTTGCCCCGCCACTGTACCGTCTACTAATATATCAATACTTGAAACTCCGTTAACATCATAAAACCATCCCGACACATTTTGGGTCCCTTTTAAGGAATTGCCTGAAATAGGATTATCTAAAGAACCCGTAACATTCACAATGGAAAAAGTACTTTCAGGAAGTGTCGTTACATGACCATTGTTTCCAGTTTCTCTTATAGCAATCTTATGTTGTCCATCACTAAATTTACTTGTATCAAGCACAAAATGGTAGCCTGCATTTAGGGCACTGCTGTAATCCGGAAAAGCTTTTTGAATATCAGGTCTTGCATCACCAGTTGATGCCTGGCCAACTACGACTCCATCAATAAGGACATCGATAGTGGCTACGCCGCTCTCATCCACAAACCAACCCGAAACATTGCTGCTTTTTCCACTATGGGTTGTTCCGGAAATTGGATTATCCATATACCCTCTAACGTTTGCAATCGTAATCGTAATCGAAGGTAGTGTTGTGACTTGTCCATTCTTCCCGGTTTCTCTGATTGTAACTGTATGTTGTCCATCACTAAACTTTGTTGTATCAAGCGCAAAGTGATAGCCTGATTTTGCTGCATTGCTGTAATCAGGAAAAGCTTTTTGAATATCTGGTCGGTCATCTCCATAATAAGCCTGACCAGCGATGTTACCGTCAACGAGAACATCTATAGAGGCTACACCAATTTCGTCCAAAAACCATCCTGAAACATTCTTGGTTCCAATCAAGGTTTTACCAGTAACTGGACTATCTAAATATCCTCTGACATTCGCATTCGCAAACGTAACTGTGCTTGGAGGCAATGTCGTTACATGTCCGTTCTTCCCAGTTTCCCTGATGGCAACGGTATGTTGTCCATCCTTAAACTTGGTTGTGTCAAGTGCAAAATGATAGCCTGCCGTTGCACTGCCGCTGTAATCAGGAAAAGCTTTCAGAATATCAGGTCTCGCATCACCAGATGAAGCCTGTCCTGCTACAACACCGTCAACAAGAACATCTAAAGAGGCAATACCGCTTCCGTCCAAAAACCAACCAGAAACGTTTTGAGTTCCTATTAATGTTTTGCCGGAAACAGGGTTATCCATATAACCTTTAACATTCGCAATTGTAACTGTACTTGCGGGCAATGTCGTTACATGACCATTCTTGCCGGTTTCCCTGATGGCAACGGTATGCTGTCCATCACTAAATTTGGTTGTGTCAAGCTCAAAATGATAGCCTGCCGTTGCACTGCCGCTGTAATTAGGAAAAGCTTTTAGAATATCAGGTCTCGCATCACCAGATAAAGCCTGTCCTGCTGCAACTCCGTCAACAAGAACGTCTAAAGAGGCAATGCCGCTTTCGTCCAAAAGCCATCCTGAAACGGTTGTGGTCCCAATTAAGGTTTTGCCATTTAAAGGAGTGTCCATATATCCTTTTACATTTGCAACTGTAACCGTACTGGCAGGCAAGGCTGTTACTCGACCGTTTGCCCCAGTTTCTCTGATAGCAATTGTATGTATTCCTTCACTAAGTTTTGTTGTGTCAAGTGTATAGTGATATCCGGAATTTCCGTTGTTGTATGCAGGATAAGCATTCTGGACATCAGGTCTTGAATCATTATAGACTGCTTGGCCAGTCACTGTACCATCGACTAATACATCTAGTGTTGACACACCGTTTCCATCAAGAAACCAGCCTCTTATACCAATTTGTCCCTTAACAGTGGAACCATTTGCTGGTGCATCCATACATCCTATTGGATTTAAATTTGATTGTGCAGATACATCAGTTGGAGTTTTCACACACAATAAAATGGCATAGACAGCCAGCAAAATTACTAAAAAGTTTCTAAAAAGCTTCATTACTCCATCCTTTCTAACTAGTTAAAATATCATACTTTAATATAATACAATTCTTTTAGTTAAAAAAAAATAATGAAAAAGTAATAATTTGCTATTATTTGTTTTTTTCTGTAATATACTTGATACTCATTGTAGAAAAATTGATTTCAACCAATTATTTTGTCGATATAGATTGGGATTAGTAGGCCTATGAATGGGAAAAAGGAATAGATAAAATTTGTGCTAAACAGATATTAAATTACCATAAGATTAGGAAGGTTTCTTTTGTTATTATTTGTTATAAAGTGTACTTGTACATTTTTTTTCAATATGAAATAATAATTGTTAAAGTGCAATTTATAAATGCTTAAAATACAACTTTCGGTAATATCTGTCACTTGTTAGGAAAGGATTGATTTTTAAATGCAAAGGGTTAAAAAAGCTATTATCCCAGCGGCGGGACTTGGGACACGTTTTTTACCTGCAACGAAAGCAATGCCCAAAGAAATGCTGCCAATTGTAGATAAACCAACCATTCAATACATAGTAGAAGAGGCAATTGAATCGGGGATTGAAGACATCATTATAGTAACTGGAAAAGGAAAGCGCTCTATTGAGGATCACTTTGATAACGCTTTTGAATTAGAACAGAACTTACAAGAAAAAGGGAAATTAGAGCTCTTAGAAATCGTTCGGGAAACTTCGAAAATGGTGGATATTCACTATATACGTCAAAAAGAACCGAAAGGATTGGGACATGCGGTTTGGTGTGCCCGGAACTTTATTGGCAATGAACCATTTGCTGTACTGCTCGGGGATGATATTGTTCAGGCAGAGACACCATGCCTGAAACAATTAATGGATGTATATAACCATACACATTCATCCGTTATTGGGGTTAAACGGGTACCAGATAATGAAACCAACCGTTATGGAATCATTGATCCCGAGGATCAAAACGATCGTACCTTCCAAGTGAAAAATTTTGTTGAAAAACCTAAATTAGGAACTGCCCCATCGAACTTAGCAATTATCGGCCGATATGTATTTACACCGGAAATTTTCATGTTTTTAGATAAACAAGAAGTTGGGGCAGGCGGAGAAATTCAATTAACGGATGCTATTCAACGGCTAAACGAAATTCAACGTGTTTTTGGCTATGAATTTGAAGGCAAACGATTTGACGTCGGTGAAAAGCTTGGGTTTATTGAAACAACGATTGAATTTGCTCTTCAAAAAGAAGAACTTCGTGACGATTTACTGAAATTCATGGCCCAAAAGCTTGAGTCACAGAAATAAATAGTCGTTATAATTCTATAAAGTGAAAAGGAAACCCTTCCCAGGGTTTCCTTTTTCTATGTCTGGAAATCAAATATATATCCAAGAAAGGTATTTTCTTCTAAAAAAAGGAAGTAGAATTTAATCGAAAGCAAGGATTTCTTAAGTGTTTTTTAATGTAACTATGATACTATTTCAAAAGTACTAAGATAGATAGGTTTGTTGTTTTGAAACTATATATGAGAGTTATATTTTTTTTACAGCTGAAAGGAGAAATGGTATGGAAGCAATGACTAAAGAAACAGCCTATACTAAAAGTTCAAATAGTGACCTTAAACCCAAACCAAAAAGAAGGCGATTTTGGCGTTTTTTTTGGATGATCATATTCATTATATTAATAGGTGGCGGCAGTTTTATTTATGGTACAAATCAAGGCTTACAGCTGCGGAGGATGTTTTTAGGGACTGTTTTATCGAACTATCATCCACAATATGAAAAGTTTTTGGAACTTTTACTTCCAAAATCAGAAATCGATAAAATGTTACAAGAAAGAAACCACCCTGATGTTGTACAATCAGCTATAAAGAAGCAAACGAAGAACAACCATGTTCTGGCTAAAGAGGTTTCATCGACGGCTGAAAAAATTACAGTAGATACTGTAGAAAATCTCAATTTTACCGCAAAAATAATGACTATACCTGATCCGAATACGGTCCATGTAGTGGCAACCAAATATACAACAAAAGGACAACCTCTTTCCGATTTGATTAAGGAAAATAACGGGGTTGCCGGAATAAATGCAGGCGGATTTTATGATCCGAGCGGTCGAGGTTCAGGTGGACAAATGGTAGGAACTGTTATCAGTAATGGTAATGTATTGTCTGTTCCAGGCAATCGTAATGTCCCTGCGTTAGTAGCAGCCTTTTTACAGGATGGTCAATTTATTACTGGAAATTATTCAGTAAATCAATTGGTGAGTATGGGAGTAAGAGAGGCCATCAGTTTTGGACCACAGCTTATTGTGAATGGTGTTAATAGAGTAACACCTGCAATCGATGGTGCGTGGGGATGGGCACCAAGAACGGCAATTGGCCAAAGAGCTGATGGAAGTATTATCATGATTATCACAGATGGTCGTTTTTATTGGAATAAAACCCACCGTGGAGCATCCATGTCAGATATGGCAAAGCTTTTTGAAAAATATAATGTAGTTAACGCTATAGCAATGGATGGCGGAGGATCCACCACCATGATTAATGATGGGCAGCTTCAATTGCAGCCGGCAACAAGCACAAGTGTTGGAATGAGGTATTTGCCAGATGCTTGGGTAGTAATTCCTAAATAGGTCCCAGCATTTTTGAAAAAAACAAGTTATTGGACAATCAGATAATTGAATATCCCTCAAAAAAATGTATCATAATGAATGATGCATTTTTTTGTTTTAAAATTCGTGATAGGAGTAAAAATGGTGAAAAAGGTACAGATATTAATGTCTTCATATAATGGAGAAAAATACATTGGACAGCAAATTGAAAGTTTGCTCCACCAGGATCATCAAAACTTGGAAATATTTATTCGGGATGACGGCTCAAAAGATCAAACCGTTTCGATCATTGAAGAATACAGTCAAAAATATTCAAATGTTACATTATTAAAGGATGTTAACAAAGGAGTTATTGCCAGCTTTTTTGAATTAGTGTTAAAAGCAGATGATCAAGCGGATTATTTTGCTTTTTGCGATCAGGATGACGTGTGGAAACCATCCAAGGTTTCAAGGGCAGTTAATTTGTTGGAGAAGGAAAATAAGGAAATTCCACTTTTATATTTTTCAAGATTGGATCTGGTCGATGAGCAGCTTCAGTTATTAAAGCAATCTCCTATTCCGCCCAGCGGTATTGGTATTGAGAATGCATTAATTCAGAACGTTGCCACAGGATGTACGATCTTTTTTAATAAAAGTATGTTAAAACTGTTTCAATTACATGTTCCTAATAAAGAAAAAGTAACAATGCATGATTCGTGGTTTTATTTATTGGGGGCTGCCCTTGGAAAAGTCATTTATGATGAACAGTCCCATTTGTTATACCGCCAGCACTCCTCTAATACATTGGGGATGGCTGATAATAAATTTAAGAGTGCTATGATTCGCTATAAGAATTTCAAAAAAGAGGGACAGAACAAGCCTTATACACAACAGACAGAAGAGTTTTATCGTTTGTATAAGGATGACCTGAAGCCTGAGCAGCGGAAGCTGATTGAAGATTTCTTATGGAAAAGAAATACCTTTTTGGGGAGAATTTCTTATGCAGCTTCAACTCCTTTGTACCGTCAAAACCTTCGGGATACCATTATTTTTAAACTTCTTTATGCTCTAAATAGTTATTAAATCAAAAAAGCACGCAGACTTTGCGTGCTTTTTTATAACTACTAAAAACTCCCTGGACCTTTTTTACCTCTAAGTGCATCAAGAGTGCCGGTGATCATGCTTTTAAGCTTTTTTAATTTGTCTTTTTCAAAAAGAAAAATGATAATAAATTCCTTTGC
>JAUZQA010000268.1 GCA_030705665.1 Bacillota bacterium | reverse complement strand
TAGAGTGTTAAATAAACAGCTTATGCATTAAATACATTCTTTTTCAAAACTTGCTGCATCACTTTAATGAGCTTACATGAGTGATTGTAGCACACCGGATATTCCTCTTTCAAGAGGAAATTTATTGTTCTTAAATTTGTAACAGTATAACAATTTTGAATTTTGCCCCATATAGAAAACTGGTCCCAACCTGTCTTGTAAATATTACTTCTTAAATTTGCTCTTCAAACCGCGTTTGATTACATCAAAGAAACTTAAGGATTGGACCATATGATCCGGATCAACGTATTCACGAATCTTTTGCAAAACTTTTTTCTGCTCTTTAGATGAAAATGTATACGTCCCATTTCGCTTAGTTTGGATTGCATAACGTGGAATCCATTTCCCCTTGAACATGACTGATGCGATCACGTAATCAACTTCTTCCCAAGGAATTTGAATAAACTTACGAGAATCACGAGCATTGAAGAATTCAAATCCTTTATCTCCGATCATGATCTTACCGTACTCTGAAATTCCCATTTGGGAGATTGCATCAATAACTAAATCGACCTTTGTATTGATTGATTGGACCATTTGATTTACTCCATTTCCTTTAATAAATAATTATTATACGGTGTTTTATCATCTTATGCAAAAAGTATTTGGGAATAGTTCGGGCATTATCTTCAGAATTTTATGTGGAGGTATTATTAATCCCTGGGATTAAATGTCTATACCAATAATTAATTGAATGAATGGTAAATTCCTTTTTATCCTGAAAAAATCTAGATTAAACCTTTACTTCCAAATAAAAATTGGTATAGACAACTATATGTTGTGGATGATATTATTTAAATGGTCTAGAAAGGAAGGGATCAAAGTGACTTCAAATTTTAAGGCTATTTTGCTCAGGGGCATACAAGTATATACAGAAGGTAAATGGGTTGAAAATGGCTATATAAAAATAAAAGATCAAAAAATAGTGGAATTAGGGCGGGCAGGAAATCTTTCCGTGCAGGAAGATTTTGAAATTCTTGATATTCCATCACAGTATAAAGCTGTTCCTGGTTTCATTGATGTTCATATCCATGGAGCCAACGGAGCAGATACAATGGACGCCACGACAGAAGCTTTAGAAATAATGTCGCAAATACTTCCGAGTGAAGGTACCACAAGCTTTTTGGCCACAACAATGACACAGGAAGAAAAGCGAATCGAAAAAGCTTTAGCAAATGCTGGTGCGTATATCAAGGGTCATCAAACGGCCGGAAAAGCGGAAATACTGGGAATCCATCTCGAGGGTCCCTTTGTGAATCCAAAAAAGGCTGGAGCCCAGCCGATTCAATATATTATTGAACCAAATCTTGAGCTGTTTAAAAAGTGGGAGCAACTTTCAAGACAAACCATTAAGCTTGTCACACTTGCACCAGAATGCTCAGGCGGCCTTGAGATGATCCGATACTTAAAAGCAAACGGGATCATCGCTTCCATCGGCCATACAGATGCAACGTATGAAGAAGTGTTAAATGCAATTGAGATGGGCGCAAACCACGTTACCCATTTATATAATCAAATGAAGGCCCTGCATCACCGGGAACCAGGCGTTGTGGGAGCTGCCTTTTTAAAAGAAGAGTTAAAAGCAGAATTAATCGTGGATGGTGTTCATGTTCATCCAGAAATGGTGAAACTGGCCTACAAGCAAAAAGGAAAAACTGGCCTGATTTTAATTACCGATTCCATGCGGGCTAAATGTTTAAAGAACGGACATTATGATTTGGGCGGGCAGGATGTAACGGTACAGGACGGAAGAGCGGTCCTTAGTGATGGAACTCTTGCAGGAAGTATTTTGAGATTAGGCCAAGGGGTTAAAAACATTTTAGCTTTTACAGGCTGCAAGCTTGAGGATGCTGTTGAGATGGCTGCAGTAAACCCCGCAAAACAATTAAATATATTTGAGCGTAAGGGAAGTATTTCTGAAGGAAAAGACGCCGATATTGTGGTTCTGGACGAGAACCATGAAGTTTATATGACGATATGCCGCGGGCAAGTGGCCTATTTTAAAGGAGGAAATGCAAAATGAAAATTATTGAAGCTAAAGACTACCAAGATATGAGTAAAATTGCCGCCGATTATATTATAAAAAAGTTATGTACCTTTCCAAAACTGAAGCTTGGCCTTGCAACAGGCGGAACTCCTATTGGTATCTATTCAAATTTAATTGCTGACCATCGAAAAAATGGAACTTCCTATCGTGGGGTTACCTCATTTAATCTGGATGAGTATGCTGGGCTTTCTGCTGATAATCGAAGTAGTTACCGCTATTACATGAACCATAACTTTTTTGATCATATTGATATTCAAAAAAATAACACATTTGTTCCGCGTGGAGATGTGGACGATATCCAAAGAGAATGTGCAGCTTATGAAGATTTGATTCAAAAACATAATGGAATTGATTTGCAAATTCTCGGAATTGGCGAAAACGGCCATATCGGATTTAATGAGCCGGGAACATCCTTTGAATCTGAAACCCATGTGGTGGCATTAACTGCTTCAACCAGAAAAGCCAATGCAAGGTATTTCAACAGTTTGGATGAAGTGCCAACAAAAGCAATTACAATGGGTATTGGTACCATTATGAAAAGCAAGGAAATCTTGTTGCTCATTTCCGGGGAACAAAAAAGTAAGGCATTAAATAGACTTTTGACTGGAAATGTGGATGAAAGTTTTCCGGCATCAGTGCTTAAAAAACACCAATATGTTACAATAATTGCAGATAAGGCCGCCATTGCTGGTTTTAAAGTTCACAGTTGAGGTTTATCCTCTCTGTGTCCTTTTTAATAAGAATTCAAAGGCTGTTTTGTGAAGGAAAGGACCTATACTCTTCACAATGAAAATGGTCTTTTCACTATAAATAGAAAGGATGCAGTGGAGAGGAAAATGATTAAAAAGGATTCCCCCATCCCGATCTATTATCAACTTCAAGAGCTCTTAAAGGCATTAATTGATAAGGGTGAATTAAAACCCGGCGATGTAATTCCTACTGAAAGAGAGTATGCTGAAAAATTTCACATCAGTCGGATGACCGTAAGACAGGCTTTAACCCAGCTTGTCAATGAAGGATATTTGCATCGAATTCAAGGAAAAGGAACATTCGTTTCTGAACGAAAAATTGAACAGCCACTTTACCGTTTAAGAAGCTTTACAGAAGATATGGAGGCCAGAGGACTTAAACCTGGCAGTCAGTTAATTTCTTTTGAAATTATTCCTGCAACCAGCCAAATTGCATCCCAGCTAGCCATTTCAGAATATGGGCCCGTTTATGAAATTAAACGGATTCGCTTGGCTGATGATGTTCCAATGGCTTTGGAATCCAGTTACATCTCGGCAAACCTTGTCAAAGGCTTAACGGAACAAATTGTTAAGGAATCTGTTTATTCATATATTGAGAACCAATTGAACCTTGAAATTGACCAAGCTTCACAAATAATTGAATCGTCGATTACCAATCAAGTGGAAGCTAAATTTTTAAAAATAAAAAAAGGGTCCCCCATCATGCTTATTCAACAACAAACCTTTTTAAAGGATGGAACTCCTGTTGAATATGTTAGATCCTCCTATCGGGCCGACCGGTATAAATTTATGATCAAAATGAAACGATGAAAAAAAGGGGAATAAGTTTTTGATCGACTTTCCCCTAATAGTTTCACTATAACAAATGTAATTGAGGTACTGGATGATCAAGCATGAAAAGGAACTGTAAAAAACCTGACAAAAAAAGTACTTCCCTCTACACCTGTCTGAATTTCAATTTTTGCATTATGTCGGGCAGCTATGGCATAACTTACACCTAATCCTAAGCCAGTCCCTTTTTCCTTGGTAGTAAAGAAGGGAGTACCCAATTTTTCTAATACTTCGGGATCTATACCCTCCCCTTGATCCATGAATGCTAAAATCACACAATCGTCTTCCTTGTACGTTCTAATGGTCAGCGTTTTTCCTTCTTCCATTGCTTCTAACCCATTACGGTATAAATTGATAATTAACTGACGTATCTCATTTTTGTTTATTAATAAATTTGGGATTGTATCTGTATCGATTTTCACATGTTTCTTTTGGTTAAACGCATCAATTTCAATTAGCGGGGCTATATCATGGATGATTGAATTTAAATTCAATTCTTGTAAATCAGTCGTCCTCGTTTTACTCATTGAAAGGAATTCAGTAATAATCGAATTTGCACGGTCCAGCTCTTCAATCATTATGCCTAGGTATTGTTTATACTTCTCAAAGTCATATCCTTCCTTTAAAAGCTGCAAAAAACCTCTTACTGTGGTCATCGGATTTCTTATCTCATGGCTTATGCCTGCTGCCATCTGCCCTATTAACTGCAGCCCAGATAACCTTTTTAATTCTTTCTCATATTTCTTATTATCAGTGATATCCTTAATAAGAGCACACATGCCGTCATCGTCTGGATAAGCAACTATTTCATACCAAAAATCAGAATAGGTTGAATGCAATTCAAAATGTACAGGGATCCGTTCTGTCATAACCTTATGCAATTCTTTATAACACACAGTATCAATACCTTGAGGGAAAACACTCCAAATCGTTCTGCCTACTGGATCTTTTTCAAGTAGTTCATTTTGAATAAAATGATGTTTATTGACACAGGTAATTTTCCATTCTTTATTCATGGAAATAAAACCTTCTGAAATACTTTTAATAACATTGTTTTTATTCTCAATGGCTGTTTCCAGCTGCTTTGTCCGTTCTTCGATCATGTTTTTCATTTCGTCCATATATAGCAGACTCGATAACGTAGAAGCTGTTGCATCAACGATTGATTGTGACAGCCTAATTTGTGAATTTGTATAAATACACTCTTCTTTTTCTAGATTGATAATTGCAATAACCCCTAAAACGTTCCCCATTGAAACCAATGGAAGCAAAAATAGACCTTTAACAGCATATTTCCGGCAAACTTCATGATTAAACCTTTCATCAGCAAACACATCAGGGATAAAAATTGATTTTTTTGTTTCTATCACCATTTGAATGCCTGCATGATAACATTGGCTTAATTTTGGCTTTTTACCACTTTCAAGCCAGCCCTCTGGATTACTTTTACTTAATTTTAACTTGATGCTGTTATCAGTAAAAGATTCAAGCCTTTGAAATTCTATACAATCATTTTTCAAAATCTTTCTAAGGTAAAAAAAACATTTATCGAGAATTTCATGCATGGATGAACACATGGAAAGATCCCGTGTCACATCCAGCAACAGCTGCTTTTCTAAAATCAAATTCTCCTTCTGCTTTAAATAATTTGCATTTCGGATTGCCACTGCAGCCATATTCACATAAGCTTCAACACTTTGAATTTCTAATTCTGTTAAGTGCATGACGGTTCCATAATTAAACAAAAATACGAGGCCATATAACTCTTCCTCAAATGAAATGGGGAGAGAGAGGATTGATTTAATTCGAAATGAGTGAATTGATTCGGAATTGGGCCGATTGTCCTTTGAAGTATCAGGAATGTAGATTGTTTTCTTCTTGTTTATCACTTCCCTTGCCAATAAATCAGTTTCCGGATCAATTACCTGTGAGTCAAGCGTCATTCCATTCATGGTCTCAGGCTTTCCTACATATCCTCTGAATGTCCCATCTCCCATTGGTAAAAAAATACCTACTGCACTGCATTGGACGATTTCTTCAGATATTGCTGTCGTTACATGATTCAATACTTCACGTAATTCCAGATTAGAATTGATCAATTTTGTTATATTGGCAAGTCGTGAATATCTCGTTTGGTCCACTGACATCCTATTTACCCCAATCTCATGTATAATCAGCTTTCATCCTAATTTGTAAGCACTTTTTCAAGCTTTTAAACCTAAATGGCTTTTCCTTTTAACTATATGCTTTTTTTATTTCTCTTCCAACTCCTTTTTAAGATTTAGACTAGCAATTTGCATCC
>JAUZQA010000267.1 GCA_030705665.1 Bacillota bacterium | reverse complement strand
TGGTTAGAAACAACTGTTAATAAACATAATTTAATGAGTATGCAGGCACTAAATAGCGGATTCTTAACGAGTGGGCATCCCCAAAAGGGAATTGGATTAAAAGACCCATTGGGAATCGTTGAAAGTACGGATCAAGGAAAGTCATTACATAAACTGGGGTTCTATGGAAAAGGAAATTTTCATTTCTTATCAGCAAGTTTTTTTGGTAATGGAATGTATTTAATTATGGAACAGCCAACAGATACACTTGATCCGGGTGTTTATTTTTCCAAAAATAATAACGGGGAAAATTGGACTAAAAGTAAGCTGGCCGGTTTCACGGCAGACTCATTGGGAATGATTGCGGTGCACCCTAAAAATGGAAACATTATGGCCATGTCTACAAAAACGGGTATTTATTATTCAGAGGATTATTCGAATACGATGAATGCAATTACCGGTCCGGTTATGGTTACTGCCTTAACCTTTAGGGGTGATAATATATTATTTTCAAGTGTAGAGGAACAAAAGATTTTCCTGAAAGAATTAAATCCTAAGACCGGGGAAGTAAAGGATGTTGTTATTCCATTTCTTGATTATGATAATCCAGTAACGTATATCACAACGGATCCAAAAAATGAAAATAAGCTAGCCTTTGCAACCTATAAGGATGACTTATATGAGTCGATTGACGGTGGAGGAAATTGGAAAAATATCCTTGCCGAAGGAAAAATAGAGCAGTAATGATCTGCTCTATTTTTTATGGTTTAACCTTTATTTTTCTTTTCTTTTTCTGCACGATAGAATTCGTGAAACATCTTCATCAAAGCCCGTTTTTCAATCCGTGAAACATAGCTTCTGGAAATCCCTAACTCTTTAGCAATCTCCCTCTGGGTCTTTTCCTTTTTCAGGTCAAGGCCAAATCTGCCGATGATGACTTCTTTTTCTCTTTCATCAAGAACGTCAATATATTTCTTTATTTTTTCAAGCTCCATGTTTAACTGAATCGTGTCAATAACATCCTCTGATTCCGATTTTAGCACATCAATTAAAGAGATTTCATTTCCTTCTTTGTCCTGGCCAATTGGATCGTGTAGGGAAACATCTTTTTTTGTCTTCTTAAGAGCCCTTAAATGCATTAAAATTTCATTTTCAATACATCGTGCGGCGTACGTAGCCAGTTTTGTTCCTTTGCCCTCAGAGAAGCTTTCTATGGCCTTAATCAAACCTATTGTCCCAATTGAAATTAAATCCTCTGAATCTTCGCCCGTGTTTTCAAACTTTTTTACGATATGGGCTACGAGTCGTAAATTATGTTCAATCAACATGTTTCGGGCATGTGAATCGCCATCTGCCATTAAGCGTAAATACTTTCTTTCCTCCGCCGCAGATAACGGCTGGGGAAAAGCATTATTTTTAACATATGAAACAAGAAATAAAAACTCCTTCATCAAATAGCCAAGTGCAGTCAAGATGCCAGACATGAACATCCACCCCCGCTCATCGTTAGGCCAATCGCCTATAACTAATTCCTATGAAAGATAATGAGAGTTTGTGTCTGTCCACAATATATTTATATTTTTTCATAAAAACGACCTATTTTTTAGCAATAAAATAGGTCGAAACTTACAGTTTGTGTAAATGCTAAACTTTTTTGAGTTTAAACGTGGATATCATTAAAAAAGATATAATGATCATAAAAAATAAAAAGATTTCAGATGGAAAGTAAGGAACGGTCAAGTAACTGAGTGTGATTAAACAACCCGCTGCGGTGATCGGCAAGCCTGTAAAATAACCATTGCATTCTGTAATGTTAAACCTTGCTAATCTAAAAGCGCCGCAGCCTATATAGAAAATGGTGAAAAATGTACCAGGTCCGCCAAATTCATGTATAATTCCTTGGTAAAGCAATAGTGCAGGGGCAATGCCAAATGATATAATATCACTCATGGAATCCAATTGCTTTCCCAAATCAGATTCAATATGTAGCTTTCTGGCAATCAATCCATCAAAACGGTCGGCCAGGGCAGCTAAAAAAATTAACAACAGGCTTAGACGTAAATTTTCCTGAATGGCAAAAATGATGGCAAAACCACCCAATGTTAAATTTGCCAAGGTAATTAAATTTGCGATTTGTGATTTCAATTTTTTTACGGTATTATCTAAAACTTCTAAAAAAAACAATCTCCTCAACTCCTTATTAACAACAGACAAAAGGGAAGAATTAGCCTTGTTGTGTTCTCTTTCAGCACTTCCGAGCGCCCCTTTTCTCTTGCTCAAGGGGGAGTGTCAGGGGGGATCTTTACACCTTTAACAGGAATGAATACGGCTCATGTTTGGAATGATTTACTATATATTATTTAAATTTAAGCATATTATGCTAGATGGCAAAGGTATTTTACACCTATTTGGGGGGAAAACATTGAGAAAGTTTTTATATCGTATTTTGATCGAACTAACAAACGGACGGATCACGTCCAATATTTTAAAACGATTTTCCCGTTCTCCAATCAGTCACTTTATTGTGCCTTCATTTGCTAAGATCTATCAGTTGAACCAGGAAGAAATGGATAAAACTTTATTGGAATATTCTACATTAAATGATTTATTTACTAGGAAATTAAAGCTTGGAGCAAGAAAAATTGATGACCTGAACGATTCTGTCATTAGTCCTGTTGATGCAAGGATAGAAGATATCGGAACAATCAAAGAATCAAGTGAAATAGAAGTGAAGGGGAAAATTTATTCCATTCACGAAATGCTTGGTGATGATGAAATAGTAAAAAAATATTTAAACGGAACATACATCATTCTTTATTTAAGTCCAAGCCATTATCACCGTATCCATTGCCCAGCATCAGGAGAGGTTGTAAAGCAATGGACATTGGGTGCAAAATCATACCCTGTTAATAAATGGGGATTAAAGTATGGAGATAGGACCCTTTCAAAAAACTATCGGGTAATATCAGAGTTGAAAACAGATTATGGTTTTATGTCGGTTGTAAAGGTTGGAGCGATGTTTGTGAATTCCATTGAAATTACTCATCCAGGAAGTCAGATTAGAAAGGGAGAGGAAATGGCTTACTTCAGCTTCGGCTCAACCGTAATTTTACTATTTGAAAAAGAAATTTTTAAAATCGATCCAATCCACATACCGCACGAAGTAAAGGTTGGTGAAAGGATCGGCCAATTTCGGGTGAAAAAAGCATAGTATTCATCGAAGTTTATTCTAAAAGAAAAAGCCCATTTGGGCGTTAGAAATTTAAGAGGATATTTTTACTTTGTTAAATAAGCAGCGCCGATTGATTTCCGATTCAATAAGGTGAATAAACTCTGTGCTTAAATTGAGCTCTATAGCTTTATAATATGATTCAATCAGTAGTTCGTCTGAGAGATTACGCATGAAAAGTTTTCACCTCCAAAAATGTTCTAACGAATCATTGATTTACATATAATTGTACGTTCAATCGTTGTACCCTTAATCTAACAAATTTACACTGTAAGAACAACCGTTCTGTTATCCACAGGCAGCAGTGGATAACCTGTGGTTAACTTGTTTATAAATATACAGATAATGG
Organism: Bacillota bacterium; assembly: GCA_030705665.1. Next base: position 2,412 of record JAUZQA010000267.1, on the reverse strand, counting down.
TAGAATCAATGGGTATAATGTTAATAAAATTATCCACAGTTGTGAAAAAATATAGAGAATGTCGAAAAGTTTTCTCTGTTCGAGATTTAATAGGACTAATCGACATTTATTTCATACTTTAATGATAGAAATATCTTTTTCTGTCAGTTTTTTGCTTTGAAAGAAAGGGTAAAATTGGTTATGATAAGAAGAAATCTTTTTTATTGACATTCATAAAATATCGATTTAAAAAGATTTGATTTCATTTAATGAGGTGTACCGTATTGTTAAAGCATTTTTTACCGAATGAGCATGTTAAAAGTGTATTGGATATCACTCCTGATGAATTGAAAAATCGCGGTATTAAAGGGATTATTACCGATTTAGATAATACACTTGTCGAATGGGACCGACCACTTGCTCCACCAAAGCTAGTGAATTGGTTTGAAAATATGAAAAATAATCAAATTCTAGTAACAATTGTTTCAAATAATAAAGAAAACCGTGTAAAGACATTTTCGGACCCGTTGAAAATCCCATTTATTTTCCGTGCAAAAAAACCGCTGGGACGAGCTTTTCATCAAGCAGCCATGCAAATGGGAATCAAAAAAGAAGAGGCTGTAGTCATTGGAGATCAATTACTAACTGATGTATTAGGAGGGAACCGTAGTGGGTTTCACACGATCCTGGTAGTTCCAGTAGCCTCAACGGATGGGATTGGTACAAAATTTAACCGATTTGTTGAACGCAGAATTTTAAATTGGTTTCGAAAAAAAGGAATGATCCAATGGGAGGATTAAAGAGTGAGTGAACAGCAATACGTATGTATGGGGTGCGGTGTTAAGCTCCAAACAGAAAACCCAAGTGATATAGGCTATGCCCCTAAGTCCTCATTAGAAAAAGAAATAGTAATATGCCAAAGATGTTTTCGCCTGAAGCATTATAATGAGGTTCAAGATGTCAGTTTAACGGACGATGACTTTTTAAAAATTCTTAATGAAATAGGAAAATCTGATGCTCTTATCGTGATGATTGTTGATATTTTTGATTTTAATGGTAGTTGGATTCCTGGAATGCACCGCTTTGTAGGTGATAATAAGATTTTACTGGTGGGAAATAAGGTTGATTTACTTCCAAAGTCTGTGAAACATGACAAATTAATTCGTTGGATGAAACAAGAGGCGAAAGAATTAGGATTAAGAGCAGAAGAGGTATATCTTGTAAGTGCCGCAAAAGGCAATTTTGTCAAAGAGACAGCTGCGGCAATTGATGAATTACGTAACGGTAAAGATGTTTATGTCGTAGGGTGTACAAATGTTGGAAAATCTACTTTTATTAACAGAATTATTAAAGAAGTAACGGGTGAACAAGATGTTATTACCACCTCCCATTTTCCTGGAACAACATTAGATATAATCAAAATTCCGCTTGATGATGGAAAATCGCTGATTGATTCTCCAGGGATCATTAATCATCACCAGATGGCACATTTTGTGGATAAAAAAGATTTAAAAATTATTACCCCTAAAAAGGAAATAAAACCTAAAATCTTTCAGCTTAATGAAGAGCAAACATTGTTCTTTGGAGGCTTAGCTAGGTTTGATTATATAAGCGGGGGGAGAAGGTCGTTTGTCTGCTATCTTTCGAATGATGTAATGATTCACCGGACGAAAACAGAAAATGCTGACCAGCTCTATCAGCAGCATGTAGGGGAAATGCTGGCTCCACCACGAAAAGATCAATTAGGTTCTTTTCCTGAATTAGTAAAACAAGAATTCATCATTAAAGAGCCAAAGACAGATATTGTTTTTTCCGGCCTTGGCTGGATTACCATCAATGAACCGGGTGCAAAAGTAATAGCCTATGCACCAAAAGGGGTACAGACACTAATAAGAAAATCACTAATATAGATATTTTTAATGATTAAAAAACTGAACAAAAGGGAATAGGAGAGAAGATTTGTGAAAAAGCTTTTTGCTGTTTTGGGAGATCCGATTGGTCATTCAATGTCACCATTGATGCATAACGATTTATTTACGCACTATAATATTGACGCAGTCTATCTTCCCTTCCAAGTAAAATCAGAAGAATTGAGAGAAGCAGTTAATGGATTAAAGGCACTTGGAGCAGGAGGTTTCAACGTAACCGTTCCCCATAAAAGTGCAATCATTCCTTTTTTGGATGGCGTTGATGAATTAGCCATGAATATTGGAGCAGTCAATACGGTCGTCAACGAGAATGGAAAGTTGATTGGTTATAATACAGATGGACCAGGCTTTCTAAGGGGATTGGAAACTTATGTTTCATCACTATCAGAACAAAAGATTCTAATTATTGGTGCAGGCGGCGCTGCACGGGCGATTTATTTTACTTTAGCCCAAAGCAGACCTGCTGCTGTTGATATCGCCAATCGAACAGTTGAAACAGCTGAAC
>JAUZQA010000266.1 GCA_030705665.1 Bacillota bacterium | reverse complement strand
ATTATTGAAAAAACAGCACCTAATTGATTATCTACTGGTTTTTTGTATGCCTCGGCTAATGCTTTTCTAGTAACTTCATTAGTATAAAAGCTTATTGGTGTCTTTTTATAATAAATTTTTCGGTCATTAATATTCGGGTAAAAAAAGTTGATGTTTTGGACCAATGGAACATTTTCTTCGATTTTAGTCAGTGTGGAGGTTATTTGGGATTGCCCAGAAACAAAAACAGATTTCACTAAACCAACATTTTTAGCATAATAATCAATAGTTTTGTCTTTGGCACTCTCTGTTGTGACCTCGAGTGCCTTGTAATTTCCTGTTGGTGTTGTAACCTCAACCCCTGAATTGGTAATGGATCGCGTACTCCCATCATTCAATTTCCAGGTTGTCCCTTTTTTCAATGGTTCCATCAAGAGCACTTCTATGTTATCACTCTTTTGGTTCAAAAAATTTTCTCGATAATAGGCTTCCCCTCTTGTATACACTTTGGAAAGTTTACCGCCATTTAGTTCCACTACATTTACCTTCGTGGTACCGCCATTATTCACTCGTTGTTGGACTTTTTCTCCTGAAATGTAATCATTGTATACATCATAGGAGGCAAATTCATTTCCCTTACCTTCATATACATAATGCGTATTTTGCTTCAGTGGAAAAAAGTCTTCAATTGTTCCCAAATTCGTTTTCGTTTCTGAATTTTCCTTGTTCCCGCTGCTGTTTTGCTCTTTATTCGTACCATTTTCGTTCTTGTTGGTAGTGTTTCCTGTTGTGTTCTTTTCTGTATTGTTGTTTCCCGTGCTGGTTTTCTCACTATTGACCCCGCAGCCCGCAAGGCTGACAACTAGAAAAACGACGACTAAGAAGGCGATAATCTTTTTCATCTTCATATCCCCTTTTCTTTTAGAATACCATGATTTTCTATTTTTAAAAATGAGAATTTTCGACTTATTTTTCAGTCAAGAGAGATCGTTTTGCACGAAATCAGACTAGGTTTGAACGTTTTTCGGGAGGAATGCACATTTTTCAGCTTGCTTTGCACGTTTTGCCACTTTCTGTATTCAAAAACTCTCTTTGGGACACTATATTAGGAGAATTTAGTAAAAGGAGAATCATCATATGAGCGACAATACTGAGAAACAAAAGATCATCCATCAGATTAATGGTGAGACTTGCGATCTTACCCAGAAACAAGCACGCATGGAAATGAAAAAGGAAGATGAAAGAAAGCAGATTAGCAAAATGATGGAAAAACTATAGATGGAAAGTACCCCTTTGTTTTAAAAAAAGGGGTAGAAGCATGTAGATACAATATTTTGTAGGGGGAAATACATTGGACTCGATAACATTCGTCTTATTTGGATCATCCGGGGATTTGGCAAAAAGAAAAATTTTCCCTGCTTTGTACCATCTTAACATGGACAAGAAGCTTCCAAAACCGATTTCCATTATCGGCCTTGGTATTGAGGAATGGACTGATCGTGATTTCCAGGAAAAAGTAAAAGAATCGATCAACACCTTTGCACAACCTAAGGACAATGGCGGAAATGAATTGGAAGAATTCCTGGGCTTTTTCCGCTATAGCAGGCTTGATGCAAAACAGCCTGATGATTTCAAAAAATTACTGGAACGAGTTAAACAAAGAGAAGCGGAGCTTGGAATCGAAGAAAATCGCCTGTTTTATCTCTCAGTAGCCCCCGATTTTTTTGAAATCATTGCTCTGAACATAAAAGAAAGTGGTCTTGCCGATACAAAAGGCTGGAAACGATTGATGATCGAAAAACCGTTTGGGCATGATCTGCAATCTGCCCGCCATCTAAACCAAACATTAAACAAAGCTTTTGAAGAAGAAGAAATATATAGGATTGATCATTTCCTTGGAAAGCCGATGATCCAGAACCTGGAAGCTTTAGAATTTGCGAATCCGATCCTTCAGTCTACCTGGAATAATCAGCATGTAGCGAATGTTCAAATCACCGCAAGTGAAACGGTTGGGGTTGAGAAAAGAGCGGGATATTATGATCATACCGGAGCGATCAGGGATATGATTCAAAATCATATGCTGCAAATGGTCATGTTAACCGCAATGCGCATCCCTAAATGTGTTACTGGTCCAGAAATCAAAGGTGAAAAGCGCAAGGTGATCGAAGCGGTTCGGCCGCTGAAAAAAGAAGAAGTTAAAACAGAAGTCATCCGCGGCCAGTATATCTCAGGTGAGCTGGAGGGGAAGCCTGTTGTTGGCTATAAAGAGGAGCCTGGAGTCGATCCTTCCTCCAACACCGATACGTTTGTTGCTGCCCGTCTCTGGATCGATAATCCTTCCTGGAACGGTGTGCCGTTCTATATTCGAACAGGGAAGCGGTTGAAGGAAAAATTAACGAGGATTGTCATCGAATATAAAAACCCTTTAGAAAAACATTTTGAAGAGGAAGAGAAGGAGGATTTAGCTCCTAATTTATTGATTATTGACGTTAGCCCAAGTGAAGAAGTATCCTTACAATTAAACAGTAAAAACCCTTTAAAAGATGGAAAAATTGAGCCCGTACGAATTCATTATTCGACCAAACATAAAAGTGTTCCAGAAGCATATGAATGGCTCATCTATGATGCGATTAACGGAGACAGTACCTTCTTTGCCCATTGGCGCGTTGTAGAATTGACATGGGAATGGGTTCAGCCGATTCTAGATGCATTTGAAGATAATCTCCTCCCCCTCCACGATTATCAAGCAGGTTCTTGGGGCCCTGAAGCGGTTGACGCCCTCTTAAAAGAAAAAGGCTTTCAATGGTGGATGGATGAACCTACTTGAGACCTTTTGGCGTATACTCTTAGTTATATAATACCGGGTAAAAAAATGCCCGGTCATTTTTTATTTCTAAAAGGTTTTCCGAGCGTTCTGACAAAAAATAGTTTGCCTTCCCTCATGCTCATTTTCTTCATAAAAAAGAAGTTTCCAATCATGAAATTCTGATAGTAATTCCTGCGGCTTTAGCTTAAATTTGTTTGAAATGTTTTGATTGTCTTGCGGGGACTGAAAGTACGTTTCCATAAAAAAATAGCCATTTTCCGCTACGATCCTTTTAACGATCGGAAACAGTTCACGGTCCAAATAATAAGTAATCACCACTAAGTTACAAGAATCGCTTAGCCACTTAAGGTTGTTTATATCCGTAAGATCACATTTTTGCGGATCAATTGAAAGCTCACGTTTTGCCGTTTGTTCCTGGATATAAGTGATTGCAATATCTGATAGATCAACTGCCTGGACTTGATAGTTCATTTTTGCAAGGAATAAACTATTCCCCCCAAGTCCACATGCTATATCGAGTGCCCTTCCTCCAGTAAGGTACGAAGAAAGATTCACGAGCCTTGGATTTGCCGTAGGTTCCTTTTTTTGCTCCAGTTGTCCTCGATGTTTTGTGTTCCATTTCGCTCGAGTATCCATTTAAAAATTCCTTCTCTCATACTATGGTAGATTTACCCCAAATCAAGAACTACTTAATAAAAATTTATCATGTTTTTTAAAAAAGGTTAAAATATTCACCAATAAATACCTTTACAATAGAATACATACCCTTCTAATACAGAAGCGGATTCTAATAGGAAGTGAAGCAGATGAAAACATTGATTATATATGCCCACTCTAACACTCAAAGTCTTAATCATGCAATTTTAGAAAATGTCATCAAAGGACTCAATGAAGCTAAACGGGAATATGAGTTGATTGATTTATACGCGGATAAATTTGATCCTGTTTTGGTGATTGATGAACAACACAGAAGAAGAGATTTACACAATGACCCTTATACAGAACAATATCGAAATAAAATAGAGCAGGCTGAGCAACTAATTTTTATTTATCCAATTTGGTGGTACGGTGTTCCTGCAATTTTGAAAGGATTTTTTGACCGTGTATTTGCTTCAGGATTTGCCTATCAATATGATGGGAAACTACCGAGGGGATTGTTAAAAAACAAATCAGCATGGGTGATTTATACCATTGATTCCCCTTCCTTCTATATTCATTTGTTTAGAAGAAACGCAGAATGGATTGTTGTTCGCGATGCAATTTTAAAGTTTTGCGGCATTAAAAATATAAAACGCACCCGATTAGCTTCTGTTAAACATTCTTCGTTTGAAAAACGGCAGCAATGGCTTGAAAAAATCTATCGGCAAGCAAAAAGCATCCATTAGAATATCTTCAAAAGAAATACTTTTCAAAAAAATCATCCCATTTAATACTAAAAGAGCTGATTACGAAATCGTAATCAGCTCCCCTTCAAAACTATTTTTCGTAAACGATCGTTAGTTTGATTGATGTCCTTCGTTTTGTCTCCTAAAATATTTTTTCATGGACTTAACGAGGTAGCCACCCTTAAATTTTCTAGGTTCATAAGAAATGATAAATGCTTTAGGTTCATATTCTTCGATTAAGCTCATCACTTCATTTTCCCGATTTCGTTTTGTTAAAATTTCTAATTGATATCGTTTACTATCACGGCCCTTCCCTTCAAAGACCGTAACTCCAAAACCTTTATTTCGTAAGACAACAATAAGCTCTTCGTTTAGATCTAACAGATTAACTGCCAATGAAACGAATCCAATGGCCAATTTATTTTCAATGCGCGATCCAATATACAATCCTACCCCAAAACCAACAGCATAAACGATCATGCCAGCGATTGTTTGATGTCCCGAAAAAACCAGAGACAGACCAAAAACATAAACTAATGCTTCTAATACACCAAACGATGAGGCTGCTACACTCATATTTTTTACTAAAAAGATCGTACGAAGCGTCAAAATAGGAACATAGATTAATTGAAGGACAAATATCAAAATAATGTTTGTCATAAAATACTCCTTTAACTTCTTTCATTTTTCAATAACCTACTCATTTTAACATGTTCAAAGTTTAACAAAAAGTACTTATTTGATAAATTTTCTTAAAACCAAAAAGCACCTAATCATCATGATAGGTACTTTTAGGTCTTTATATGGGAGACATGCCACTCCTGAAATCAAATATGAAAGAACTGATTGATTCTATCCATTTCCAAAAGATTTCCAATGTAAAAAGATCCGAATATGCCATAAACAGCACTAACTTCATCAAATCTTGTTGCATAGATTAATTTTTTAAATTGCAAGGCGTCATCGCAAAATAATGACACGCCCCATTCATAGTCATCAAAACCGACTGATCCTGTAATGATTCGTTTTACTTGCTCTGTATAAGGTCTGCCAGTGTCAATATGTTCAAACATTAATCTTTTTCGTTCTTCCTTAGGAAGCATAAACCAGTTTGTTTTTTCACCGCGAAGTTTGCTCATTGGGTAAAAACATACGTATTCATTCTTTGGAATAACAGGGAAAAGTTTGGCTCTCATTACTGGATCTTCAGAAGGATTTTCCGGCATTGAAGAGTAGCTGCTTTTTTCAATGACTGACACGTATGAATAGGCTGGTTTTGTAAAATCCGCCAAAATGGTTTTATTAAATTCTGTTTCAACTTCATTAAGATCTTTCATCGTTGGGCGTAAAATCATAAATAGAAGATCAGCTTTTTGCCCAACCACTGTATAGACTTTATGGCTTCCGTTATGTTGATTCTCAATCTGTTCCAATTTGTTTAGTAGGTTTTTGAATTCAAATAGGGCTTTTTCGCGGACTGCCGCTGAAGCTGATTTCCATTTAGCCCAGTCGATCATCCGAAAGTCGTGTAAACAATACCATCCTTCAACTGTTTGCATTACTTGATTCATTCTTATCACTCCATAACATAGACTGCGATTTTAATTAGAATTTATCTCCTTTTCAATGATAATGATTTTCATTAAGACGCGTTGTGATATATATCACATAAATAATATTTTCATTTTTTTCATAGGTATGAATAATCATCATACAATAGACAGTTTAAATGGGGGAAAAGGGGGACACTGTATGCATCATCTCAAAACATTAGGAGATCAATTT
>JAUZQA010000265.1 GCA_030705665.1 Bacillota bacterium | reverse complement strand
ATGTTTTTGATGATGAAAGTAACATTAACCTTCAATATTATGAAATGGCTGCCTTAACAGGACTTAAAAACTATATCCGTTCTGGTGATGTTTGGGTTAATAGTAGTCGATTACAAAAGGATTTTGAAGAATATTTAGTGTAAAAGGACGATTGGGAAAAGGCGAAGGTTCGAGGGACATAAACAAACAGCAGAGGAGAATTTTTATGAACAACTTCGAAGTACTCACCGCACAAAATATCGCAAAAATTCTTAAAGTCTCACGTGCTACCGCCTATGAAATCATAGAGCGAGATGACTTCCCTATCATTCGTATCGGTAGAAATAAGCGCGTCATGGCCCATGAATATTTGAATTGGATTCAAAATCACACCAACAAACAATTAGCTTAAGGTGGAAAACACATCATGTCAGTCATCAAAACCGGAAAAACTTGGACTTTTCGTACCGATATCGGAAAAAACCCAGTCACAGGGAAACGTAAGCAAGTTTACCGTGGCGGCTTTCTCACGAAAAAAGAAGCAGAACTGGCGCAAGCCGAATTCCTCACAGAGATTACAGCCAACAACCTATGAACGCGCAGAGCGGGTGGTTAAACTTCATATACTCCCTGCTTTTGGCCGGTGTGAAGTAAGTGCAATTAAGACGTATGATGTACAGCAATTTTTGTCTAATAAATCAAACAGCAGTCTATCACCAGCTTCCGTTAAAATTATTCGAAATGTGTTAAGCAAGGCATTTCAAACGCCAATGGATTGGGAACTCATCAAAAACATCCTTTGGACCGAGTAAAAGGACCAACTAGGTGTCATCCATGTGGAGGAATCGTTAACCCGGACAAAGTCAAAAGGTTTGTTTATCAAGGATGGCAAAACTGCTAATTCAAACCGTGATGTCTTTCTCTCTCCCAGTGTTCTATATGTTTTAAAGAAATACAAGCAAGAGCAAAAGGAAAATAAGCTGGGTTTAGTGATCCCATCGAAAACGGGTGGTTATCTTAAACCGCGCAATCTACTGCGCAAATATAAAATATTAATGAAGAAAGCCAATGTCCCGGAGATTCCATTTCACAATTTGAGGCATACACACGCAACAATGTTAATGCGGATGGGTGAAAATCCAAAAGTGGTCAGTGAACGATTAGGGCATTCAAGAGTTGGGATTACCCTTGATATTTACTCCCATACCAATGAAGAAATGCAGCGAAAAACAGCTGATCGCTTCGATAACCAATTCTGGACTTAATGGACAAAAAAATACAAAAAGGAATGGATGGAAGTATTGACTAGGTAAGACAGGATGACCGTCTCGTGCAATTTTTGTGCAGTCATTGTGAAGTGTATAAAAATACAGAGGAAAAACAATAAAAAAGACCACTTCCAAAGAAGCAGTCTTTTGTCAAAGAACCCTTTGTTCCGAAGGGTTCTACGGGTTTGGCACCCAATGACCTGTACAGGGCTTGAACCTGTGACCCCCACCCTGTCAAAATCAGATTGCAAAAAATTATATTGACCTTATCTTCAAATGAGTGGCTATTCTAACCCGATCTTAATATTCGTTGAAGTACTCTTGGATCTTGTTCGGACCTTCGTTTTTGGTGAGTGCCAACATCAATAGGATACGAGCCTTTTGGGGGTTGGTGTTACCAGAATTGACGAAGTGGTTGTCTGCGTCGATTTGTTCGTGAGTAACCATTCCTTCTGGTACACGGGTGTCACGAACGACGACAACCCCCTTCTTCACAGCATCCTGAAGACCTGGAAGCGTTTTTTCATTGATAGAACCGTTACCTGTACCAGCATGGATAATTCCCTTCGCACCAGCAGCAACTGCAGCGTCAACCATCACACGATCATCATTGGCATGAGAATAAACAATATCAACACGAGGCAGATTGTCTTCGGCGATCTTGCGAATATCAAACTCGGACTCAGTAGTGTGCTTTTTAATTGGCACATTATAGAAGTAAGGTTTACCGCCTTGTATATAGCCGAGGGAGCCGAGATCCGGATTTTCGAAGGCATCAACATCGGTAGTATTCGTTTTAAATGTGTCGCGAGCGCTTCCGATCTTGTCATTCATGGAAATCAGGACTCCCTTGTCTCGAGCTTCCTTGGAACCAGCCAGTGTTACAGCGTTATACAAGTTCAACGGACCGTCAGCAGAGAGTGACGTAGAAGGACGCATTGCGCCAACCAAGACGATCGGTTTGTCAGAATGAACAGTCAGGTTGAGAAAGTAAGCCGTTTCCTCCATTGTATCGGTTCCGTGGGTGATAACAACTCCGTCACACTCTGGATCGTCCAATGCTTTTTGAACCTCTTTCGCCAGTTTGACCATTAAAGCATCAGTATTAGATATACCAGAATCAATGTGTGCCACCTGCTCAGTTGAAATATTAGCAATATCTTTTAGCCCTGGAACCGCTTCTATTAGTTGATCTGGAGTTAGGACACCTGCCTGATAGCCGGTAGTTTGAACCGAAGTAGAGCCCGTTCCTGCAATGGTACCACCCGTTGCCAGAATTTTAATGTTAGGTAATTTTTTCTTAACTGGATTGGTTGTATTAGATGTTGTAATCTGTTTAGCCTCAACATGATGTGGTGCATCGGTGTAACTTGAAGAGATGATGATAATCCCTGGAGCCAGTAATGTTAGTGCGGTGAGAGCAACTTTTTTCTTTGTAGTTAGTTTCTTCATTATTCATTCCTCCAAATATGTATGATTAATTTAAAGTGAAACTTCCATCAGTTGAGTCTTACTGCCCATTAATGCAGGTTAAATCTTAGTTAGCGCTTACATGTATTTAATTTAAAACAAAACCTACAGAATCTCACAAATAACTACAAAATTTACATAAGAAAATTTTGAAAATTTTAAAATAACTGTTTTTTCATATCAGTAAGCTCTGGTGCAAAACCTACTTAAAGTCCAAATATTTCACAATATTGCTGTCAAAATAAAATCTCACCCGGTATTATTTGGAAGAGGGTTTTTTCTGCTTAAATCCTCTCAACGGGGTAGAGGATGTTTTGGAGGTTGTGACAATAATGGTAAGGATATTACTGAATTGGTAAAGGAAATGGAATAATCCCCTCTCGATTGAGATGGGCTAAAATTTTTTCAAACTGCTATTGCTTAAGCAAAAATGAGATCCTTAGAGGGGAATATTCTTAAAGTGTTGTTTTTTTCAAAAGTATAAAAAAAGTTAATATTGATAGATTAAGATTTTTATATTATTACTTCAAATATTCAGAGAGGATTAAGACCTTTAGAACGCCCTCGAGGGTAAACTTTGGCCTGAAGACTGCAGAATGTAAGACAAGCAAATCGATGTATTTAACGGCCGAAAATAGAAGTACATCAATATCCTAGCAGATAAAGAAATCACACAAGGAGAAAACAATAAAAAAGACCACTCCCGAAGAAGCAGTCTTTTATCAAAGAACCCTTTGTTCCGAAGGGTTCTACGGGTTTGGCACCCAATGACCTGTACAGGGCTTGAACCTGTGACCCCCACCCTGTCAATCTTATGAAGCAATATAAATGCAGTTAAGCTGAATTAAATAAGTTAAATAGAAGCTATTTTAACAAGGTTTTTAATAGGTGCAATAATTAAATCAGTTAAATTAATTCAACTCAGAAAAATAAGTACGTTAGCAAATGTGTTAGCAATATGGTGAGCTGGTGGTCTGCAATTATTAATTTCGATAATGCAATCTTATAATTATTTGATCCATCTTAACAAAATAAAGAATAGGTTTTGCAAATGTTAAAATTTTCTTTATTTTTCAAAATGAGATTTTTTACAAACCATTATAATTTAAATTAACTGTTAAAAGATCACACTAACATTTTAATGGGATGAAAATCAAATTTACCTCTAACCATAGAATAATAATCTTCAAAACATTCATATGAAGATAATCCCGAATGTCATAAAAACCAACCACCACCTTGATGAACATACTGACAAATTTGCTTTTCAAGTATTTCATTCATCCAGTATTCTGCATTTATCTCTTTAGGATTTAGTTTGTTTCCTTTAGAAAGAATGACTGCTTCAGGTCGTTCTTGAAGTTTTTCTGCTAGTTGTTCTACATTTATATACTCTACTTTTATTTGATCCACATGAGTTGTTAAGGTTTCCAATGCTTTATTAAGTGATCGCTGAATTACCCCTTCCTCATGATAATAATCTCCTAAAATAGCTATAATTTTTTTCATATACTTCTCCAAAGCCCCTCTGTTATAATGAAGTTTTTTAGACAAAAGTGTTGCTTTTTTAATGAATCGAATGATTTTGACTAGTCAAACAAAAAAATAAGTCTATTATCATTAGTTGATTAACGATTATAGACTTTCGAAATTTCACCTATTTAATTTGTATTAATTCATTATTCGGTTATTTACCTTCCAAATATTTCAATTTGTGTAAGAGCCGGAAATGGTGAATCATCGTCATGTTTAATCAAATCTTTCAATGTAACAGAACTAGTTTTTATCTCTTCAAATTCAAAAAACTGACGATCTAATTTATTTGTTGGATGAATGATCAGTTCCTCACTTGTTGAAAAAGCAACAGTACTTTGTATCCAATAACTGTCATGTGGGTAATCTCCCCTTAAAACCAGAGCAATCTTATCGATTTGTACTAACCGTCCAAAGTCTATAGTTATTCTCGCATCTACTTGCTGATTTATTCCCCATGACTGATAAGGAAAAGATCCATGATTCTCATTTGCAATTATTCCATCTATCGAGTTTCGAGCATAGAATGTTGAATCATTTCTTGTTTCTACGTTCGCATATGCATGAGGAAAAGCTCCGGTAGATTCTTTTTGATCGTGCGGATTCAAAGCCAAATTTCTATATGTATTGATATCTTGTGTTGAAGCTATCCTTGCCATTATATAATGGCGTTCACCACTGAAGACTTTTGGAGAAAATGCACGTTTTAATGTTTTATTTGTGATTATATTATACCTCCAAGTCTTTTGGGTTAAATAAATCAAGCTTGGGGCAAGTGCTTCATCAACCTGTACCCATAGAAACGTAGGAACCTTATCTATAGCTACTTCAATATAATCTCCTGGTTGATACATATACTCTTTAAACGCTAAATAAGTTTCTGTCTCATGTAATCGTTCGCTTAATACATTACCTTCATTATTTTTCAATCTTAGTGTTAACATTTTTTTGTACCTCCATTTTTTTAGTTCAAATCAATATTTAAATAGACTATACTCTTGCCTTTGGAAAGTTTATTTTCCGGACAGCTTTTCAAAAAAAGATACAAGGCTGTGCCTTGTATCTTTATCCTTATTAAGGTTGTTTACCAATGTATGCTAGGATTCCACCGTCTACATATAGGATATGTCCATTGACAAAATTCGATGCCTCAGACGATAGAAATACTGCTGCACCAGCAAGATCTTCAGTTTCTCCCCAGCGGGCAGCCGGAGTCTTTGCAATGATGAACTGATCAAATGGATGACGGGAGCCATCTTCTTGTTTTTCTCTCAGAGGAGCCGTTTGTGGAGTAGCGATATACCCAGGTCCAATTCCATTACATTGAATATTGTATTCCCCATATTCGGATGCAATATTCTTTGTTAGCATCTTCAATCCCCCTTTTGCTGCAGCATAAGCACTAACCGTTTCACGACCTAACTCGCTCATCATCGAGCAGATGTTGATGATTTTCCCACCTCCGTTTTTGATCATGTCAGGAATAACTGCTTTTGATACGATAAATGGCCCTGTCAAGTCAACATCAATTACTTGACGGAAGTCCTCTGCAGACATTTCAATCATAGGAATTCGTTTAATGATTCCTGCGTTGTTGACCACGATATCAATAGGACCAACCTCTTCTTTAACTTGTTTGACCATTTCTTGAACAGCTTCTTCATTCGTTACATTACAAACATAGCCTCTTGCATCGAATCCCGCATCTTTATAGCTTTGTTGAGCTTCCTCAACAAATTCT
>JAUZQA010000264.1 GCA_030705665.1 Bacillota bacterium | reverse complement strand
GCAACTAAAAATGCCCCCATGATAACGACAAATGACTTTTTTGTCTGCAGCCAGATCATCTCTTCACCCCCAAGATTCAGATTATATTTGTTCATTGTGTTTTAGGATTGAAACCGATAAACTTAATTAAAAAGAAATATATTTGTTCGAAAGCAGGTGAGCTTGAATGCAAGTAAAAATACTGGCAGATAGCGCATGCGATTTACCTCTAGATTTTTACACCAAGCAAAATGTTACATTATTACCCTTAAAGGTTCATGTAAACGGAAATGAATTTGAAGATGTCAAAACCATCCAGCCCCAGATGGTTTATGAAGCCATTCGAAACGGAAATATCCCGAAAACATCCCAGCCCTCACCGGTTTTATTTGAAGAAGTATTTACTAATATGGCTAAAAATAATGAAGACGGAATCTATATTGCTTTTTCCTCAGCGCTGTCAGGTACATATCAAACCGCTGTTATGATTCTTGACCAAGTGAAGGAAAATTATCCTAACTTTCCATTAACAATTGTCGATACAAAATGTGCTTCCCTTGGCCAAGGGTTAATTGTTAAGGAAGCAGCAAGGCTGGCTGCTGACAATGCCCCAAAAGAAGAAATTTTAAAAACTGTCCTTTCTATGGTTGAGCATATGGAACATCTTTTTACTGTTGAGGATCTTGAGTATCTTGCAAAAGGCGGACGCGTTTCCAAAGCCTCCGCCTTTCTTGGAGGTTTGCTGAATATAAAACCACTATTAAATGTGGAGGATGGTAAACTGGTTCCTTTAGAAAAAATTAGAGGGAAAAAGAAACTCCTTCATCGGATCATCGAAGTCATGAAGGAACGCGGCAGCCAATTAAATGAACAAATTATCGGTATTAGTCATGCTGATAATGAAGAAACGGCGATAGAAATGCGAAGGATGATCGAAGAAGACTTCCATCCAAAAGATGTGTATATTACTAAGATCGGCTCCGCAATTGGCGCACATACCGGTCCAGGAACGATTGCCATCTTTTTTCTGAACCAACTCCCGAAAAAATGAGTGAGGACCCCCTCACTCATTTTTTATAAATGATCTGTTTTCTTGGAGTACTGATTTTTTCCTCTTGTTCGATTCTTCTCACGCATCATATTTTTTTCATGGCGGAGGGCGTTATTGTCCTGTGCTTTTTTATCGTTATCAGAAGTATGCGGCATTGTAGATCCCCTTTCTTTTACCTAGGTTACAAACAATAGTTTTTGTTAAACTGCCAAGAGTATGTAAAAAAAAACAAGCACCCGTTTTATGCTTGTTTTCAATCTTTCTTTAAATAGGTCCATACGCCTTCTTGATAGATTTTTCCCTCTTTCAATAGCTTTCCTAATGCACGTTTAAATGCTCCTTTACTAAGCTGGAAACGCTCTTGAATATCCTCAGGCATACTTTTATCATTAAATGGCATGGCACCATTTCTGCTGACTAAATAATCGTAAATCATCTTTGCATCCTGCTCGAGTGCATCTTCCTTACGAGCCAGTAATGACACATTGATTGTCCCGTCTTCCTTCACATCAATAATCCGCCCTTCGACTTTTTCCCCCAGACGCGGCTCAGTCAAGCGCTGTGATTCATGAATAAAGCCTTTAAAGCCTTCGATTGTATATACCCAGCTGCCAACCTTGGCTGTGCGATAAATGTGACCTTGGACATTTTTATTATAGTCCTTACGGGTTGCTTTTACTGAAATGGAATGAATCACCTGATCACTTGCAAGTTTGGCATATAACCGATAATTACGGTTTACCCGTAAGGTAATATAAAGCATATCGCCAAGCGCAGGCCATACAGATTTATGGGCTGGCAGATCTTCTTCCCCGAGCAATAAATCTTTTTGGATACCAATATCTAAAAACACACCAATTCCAGGCTTAATATCTGTTACCTTCACCCAATTGTATTTGCCGGCCAACACTGTTGGGATAACGGTAGTAGCTGCGATTCTCCCTTGCGAATCCGGATATAGAAAAACATCCAGGCTCTCCCCTTCTTCATACTCATGATCTGTTTCATTTATATGCAACAATACATCTTCATGTCCATCAGTTAAAAAAAAGCCAAATGGTGCTTTTCGGGCAACCGTTAAATTAGCAACTTGTCCAACTAATTCGATTAAAGGCAAATTGATTCTCCTCACTTCTTTTTTATGGTACTTATTCCAAAAGGTTGTTTGGACTGCTATATTTTACTATAATGAAAACGTAAAGGGAAATGTAATCCCAAAAAAGTTTATCTATTTTATCACTAAAATGAAAGATATAAAAATTCGGAGGTTTTTATATGGCCAAAGATAGTTCATTTGATATTGTATCCAAAGTAGATTTTTCAGAAGTAACCAATGCGATTACACAAACGATGAAGGAAATTCAAACCCGTTATGATTTCAAGGGAAGTAAAAGCGAGGTCTCACTCGATAAAGAGGAGCTGGTTTTAATATCTGATGATGAATACAAATTGGATCAGCTTAAGGACGTATTGCTTGGAAAACTGATTAAAAGAGGTGTTCCGATTAGGAACCTTGATTATGCTAAGATTGAAAAAGCCTCAGGTGGAACAGTTCGTCAAAGAGCTAAGCTTGTTCAAGGGATTGACAAGGAAAACGCTAAAAAGATTAATACGGTTATTAAAAACAGCGGCTTAAAAGTAAAAAGTCAAATACAGGACGACCAAGTTCGGGTTAGCGGTAAAAGCCTCGATGATCTCCAGCAAATCATTGCTGCCGTAAAAGCAGCAGATCTTACTATTGATGTTCAATTTATTAATTACAGGTAGATGCGAAAAGCCTTTTGCTTTTCGCATTTTTTTTGGGGAAAATCTCTTTCATCCATCTATTTCCACGTTTGTTCTCAGCAAATAAAGGAATTATGAAAATAGATGAAATGGAGGGTGATTGCATGAGTAACCAACAAAAAAAGAAGGTATTCCCGCCGCAGCATCAAAACCACCAGCCAGGGCTTGAAAGTGAAATGAATCCAAAGCCAATCTCCGTTCAGCCCAATTACAAGGGAAGCGGAAAATTAGTTAACAAAACAGCGATCATCACTGGCGGTGACAGTGGAATCGGCAAAGCTGTTTCCATTTACTTTGCTAAAGAAGGGGCAGATGTGGCGATTGTGTATTTAGAGGAAACTCCTGATGCGGAGGAAACGAAGAAACTAATTGAAGCAGAAGGCCGAAAATGTCTGCTTTTTTCAGGAGATATCGGGTCAGAACCATTTTGCCAAGATACCGTTCAGAAAATAAAAACGGACTTTGGAAAAATTGATATTCTCGTTAACAATGCCGCTGAACAGCATCCACAAAAAAGTCTTATCGATATAACAGCAGAGCAGCTGGAAAAAACTTTCCGAACCAATATCTTTTCCTTTTTTTATATGACAAAAGCGGTTCTTCCCCATTTGCAAAAGGGGGCATCCATCATTAATACAGCATCCATTACCGCCTATGAAGGAAATGAACAATTACTGGATTATTCGGCAACTAAAGGGGCGATTGTTACGTTTACACGGTCACTCGCCAAATCATTGGCCCCCCAAGGAATTCGTGTAAATGGAGTGGCACCGGGACCGATTTGGACACCCCTGATCCCTTCGACCTTTACAGCAGACCAGGTGGAGACCTTTGGTTCGGACACACCTTTAGGACGGGCCGGACAGCCATGTGAACTGGCACCAAGCTATGTTTTCCTTGCCTCAGAGGACGCCTCCTATGTGAGCGGTCAAATGATCCACGTAAATGGCGGAACCATTATAAACGGATAAAATTTGTTTACCTGCGATTCCAAATGGAATCGCAGTTTTTTATGGATGACAAACTTGGACGACTAGCCTTATTATGGAAGTATAGAGAGGAGTGGCTTTGGGATGGTTGTGCTCGTTAAAGTTTTTGCTAGCCTTCGAAAAATTTGCGGAGGAGTTTCGGTTAACATTAAAGTAAACGGTAATCGAGTCATCGATATTCTTGAACAATTGGTTAAGAACTTTCCAGCTTTGGAGGAAGAGATTTTTACACCTGAGAGAACATTAAAACCCTTTGTACATGTCTTCATCAATGGCAGAAATATTATTCATCTTGACGGCTTTGAAACGAAAGTTACTGAAGAGGATCAGTTTGCTCTTTTTCCGCCGGTGGCTGGCGGCTGAGATGGCAAATAAAGAACTTGAGTTTCGTGGAATAAAACTCTCACATCTTGGGATGTATTTTGAGGACTTGGGTGCTGAAAAGGTTTCTGATTCTTTCCCTTATCTGTTTGAGGCTTTGACCTGGAAAGCAGAAATCTTAAGTGAAGAGATGATCACCATAACATCCAGCTTCCATGTAAACGCTGTGAAGATTCGTTTTATTGCTAACAATGAGGAAATACTCGATCAATTAATCAAAAACTATCGAAAGAAAACGACTAGAGTCGGCGGATAAAGAAAAGACTTCTGCAACAGTATGCAGAAGTCTTTTCTTTATGAAATTGACTGTTTACTTAGATACTCCAGTATCAACGATTCCAAGCTCGGCAAGCTTTTCTTCCGAAACAACCCCGTCATTCCAGCCGCGGACTTGATAATATTCATCAAGCATAATATCCATGCGGCTGACCATACCAGCACTGTTTCCTGAAGCAGGTTCCTCAGTGAACCGCTTAGGAAGGAAGTCATCCTCACGTTTATTGAAACCGGCAAGGTTATTATAATGGCGCTCCAAGTTATAAATCCGCTCTCCTGCCTTCATAACATCATCAGCCGTCAGCTGAATTCCTGTCATGCCGCTGTATTGTTCAGCGTAGTTATCGGCATTTTCAGAGAAGGAAGAAAACTTACAAATATCCATGGAATCAGAGAAAGCAAGTAAGTCTTGGAATATCTTCAACAATGCACCTTTTCCTTCTGGCACAGTCCGGTCAGTAGGCTCAGGAATACCGGCAATTTCACTGGCAATGGTATAACCGCGAACATGGCAGGCACCACGGTTACTGGTTGCATAACCCAAACCAATACCCTGAACACCGCGCGGGTCATAAGCTGGAATCGATTGCCCTTTAACGGACATCGAGATCTCAGGTGCACCCCAAGCTGCAGCAGCATGTGCAGGTCCTTCTGCAAGAGTGTCGCCAATGCCTTCACGGAAAGCAATTTTTTGTGCTAAAGCAATCATTCCATCCGCATCGCCCCACTCAAGCTTCTCGGAAATGATTCCTTTTTCTGATGCTTCCATGGTTATAGAGAAACAGTGCCCAAGTTCAATTGTGTCATAACCATATTCATTACATAAATCAACAAGTTTGGCAATGGGTTTGGCATCACTTAATAGACAGTTCGAACCAAATGCCCATGCAGATTCATACTCAATACTCTCTACCCTTGTTTTATATGGTCCGTCTTTTACTTCTACTTCAATTTTACAAGCTACTGGACATGCATGGCAGGCATTGTTTGCAACAAGTAAATTCTCTACGAAATATTCACCGCTCGTTTTATCGGCTTCATCCCAATGTGAAAGCTGGGAGTTTTTCGTAGGGAGGCCCCCCACTTCATTAAGAATATTCATTAAAACGTTTGTACCGTAAACAGAAAGTCCGCCTTTTCTTGGAGCTGTCAGACCGCCTTCAAGAATTGCTTTCACTGCATTCTTGTTAGCTTTTTTATAGTCATCTGGAAGTTTAGGTTCCTGCATATTGCCTTTTTGTGCCGCTTTAATAACAATTGCTTTTAAATTTTTATACCCTGCAACTGCTCCTGTTCCACCACGGCCTGCTGAACGATCTAGTTCATTCATAATACCGGCAAAGCGGACCAATTTTTCACCGGCAACGCCGATCGTCATGACACTTAGATCTTCTTCACCATATTTTTCTTTAAATGCTTTAACCGTTTCACGTGTACTTTTTCCCCAATACTCTGAAGCATCATGTAATTCCGCTTTTCCATCCTCAATGTAAAGATAAACTGGTCTATCGCTCTTTCCAGAAAAAATAAT
>JAUZQA010000263.1 GCA_030705665.1 Bacillota bacterium | reverse complement strand
TTAGGAAAACTTGGGCAATATCAAAGTTTCAAATAGACATGTTTAATTTAATAAATTTTATTCTTACATTTTTTATTGAAATCACATTTAGATATTATAGCACTATTCCATCATGAAAACTATCGAACAGTTTTTTTAATAGCAGTTTTTTTCCAGCTTGAAAAATACGCTTAATTAACCTTTTATTTCTATTATTGACAATTAGAGCCTATCATTAACAGTTTAGTTGCGTTAAATTAGTCTGTTGATTTCCGCTCCAGGCACTTGCTTTCCGCGGGCGAGCCGGGGAGCCTCCTCGGCGCTGAAGCGCCTGTGGGGTCTCCCCAGCCCCGTACTCCCGCAGGAGTCAAGTGCCTTTCGCTCCAATCAACAGAAATAAAAAATCAACAATTTCCTTTAATACAACCAACATTTAGATACCATTTTCTTGAATGGTTTCCAGGTCGGCTGAGGTAATAAGAACATCTCTCGGTTTACTTCCTTTGGCACTGGAGATATAGCCTTGCTGCTCCATCATTTCCATTAGTCTGGCTGCCCGATTATAGCCAATTTTGAACCTTCGCTGCAGGCTTGATGTTGATGCACTAGACTGATCAACAACAAATTCACAGGCTTCGTAGAAAAGTTCATCCTCTTCCTCAGAGATTTGTGCCTTTTTTAACAGCTCTTCCTGCTCAAACAAATAATTGGGCTCTTGCTGTTCTCTTACGTGTGCCACAACAAGGTCAATTTCATCATCAGATACAAACGTACCTTGCAGCCTTACCGGTTTAGATGACCCATTTTCCAGGAATAACATATCCCCCCGGCCCAGCAGTTTCTCTGCCCCGCCAATATCAATAATTGTTCGTGAATCGACTTGAGATGAAACAGAAAAGGCGATCCGAGTTGGTATATTAGCCTTAATAAGTCCTGTTATGACATCCACAGAAGGTCTCTGGGTGGCAATAATGAGATGGATTCCACAAGCTCTGGCTTTTTGGGCAATTCTGCAAATGGCTTCCTCAACATCTGCTGGAGACATCATCATTAAATCTGCCAATTCATCGATCACAATCACAATAAACGGCAGCTTATCGGAATATCGTTTATGCTCCATCGCTAATTGATTAAATCTGTTAATATCACGAACCCCTGTGTGAGCAAATAGCTCATAGCGCCTCTCCATTTCGTCTACAGCCCACTTTAAAGACGCAGTTGCCGCTTTTACATCTGTGATTACTGGACTAACAAGGTGGGGAATTCGATTATATGGAGCTAATTCAACCATCTTAGGATCAATTAATAATAGTTTCAAATCATCTGGACTCGCTTTATACAATAAGCTTACTAAAATTGTATTGATACAAACACTTTTTCCGGAACCAGTTGCCCCAGCAATTAACCCATGCGGCATTTTCTTTAAATCTGTTACAATCGGTTTCCCTGAAATATCTAATCCTAATACAGCAGTCAATGGCGATGCCGACTCATGAAAAACATGACTTTGAACAATTTCACTTATTTGCACAGGTCTTGATTTTTGGTTTGGCACTTCAATCCCGATTGTATGTTTTCCGGGAATTGGTGCCTCCATTCGGATATCTCTGGCTGCAAGGCTTAATTTAATATCATCTGTTAGATTCGTGACCTTATTTACCTTTACACCCGGTTCAGGGTGAACCTCAAATCTTGTAACAGATGGACCTTGGGTAATATTAACGACCTTTGCACCCACATTAAAATTCTCTAAAGTCTGATTTAAAAGATTTTCCTGCTCCTTAAGCCAGTCTGCATCTGTTTCAATCACAATAGGCGGGTCTAACAAATTAAAAGCAGGAAATACATAGCTGCCTTCTTGTGAGCTTGCAGTCACTTCATTAACGTTTGTTTCTATTTTAGAAACTGCCTCTTCAACTGGTAAGGAAGGGACAGTTTGGTGAGAAATACTTGGTTTCTCCGTCTGCCGCCTTTTCTCCTCCCATTTTCGTTTATCCTGTTTCAACATCATGACATTAAAAGGCAGATGTTTTCGTTGCTGCTTCTCAGGTTCTAGCTCTTCACCAATTTGTTCAGGTTCTTCTTTACTTGTACTTAATTCGATTTCATCATTTTTTATTTGATCGGCTGCCTCTGGGAATTCCTCGTCTATTTCCTCATCAGTTTCACTATTTTCAATTGGGAGTTGTTCGGCTGTGATGGCTGCTGCCACTTCCGCAGAAGCTAATTCCGCTTCTGTTTGGACCTGTTCGATTATGTTGATTTCATCATCATTTTCCAGCGAATCCACTAGCTCTTCCTCTTCGGTTTCAAGCTCAAATAATAGTTTATCTAACACTGAATCATTCTGGATCGTTTCATTATCCAGTTTTGAATCAGCCGGCTCATGATACACGCTTTCAGCATTATCCAAAACTTCCTCATTTTCCTGGATAATCTCCTCAC
Source organism: Bacillota bacterium (assembly GCA_030705665.1). The sequence continues at coordinate 3,613 of JAUZQA010000263.1, read as the reverse complement.
GATCAATAGATGCAATCGGTTCAGATTCCATTATTCCTTTAATATCCTTCATCAGCACAGCATCTTCGTGGCTCTGTTCATTTATTGTAAAATGACTAAGTTCATACTCTACCACAGTCTCCTTTGGACGATTGAATCCAAAGACTGGGGAAGGAATTTCAGTTGGACGAAACGGCCCGCTGCTATGAATCTTTTCTAGCGGAACTTTCTTCGGTTTAACCACTTCTTTTTGGAGCTTTTGTACTGATTCCCTTTGTGATTGAACTCGATTCTTCGATTGCTTTTTCACTTCCACATGCTCTTTTTCATGGCGGATAGTTTTTTTCTCATCTGGGATAACCGGGAACCTAAATTGTCCTTTTGGATATTGATAGGTAATTCTTGCATCTAAATCCTTATTAACAGGATGCTGCCTTTTTAGTTGAATGCTGGGTTTATTTGTATGTACTTCGTGTTGTACAGCTTCCTCCTCTTTTTTAAACCTTTCAAAAAAATTTTGGATCCAACTCAAAAAAATCACTCTTTCTATGTTACTATCATTCTATTTTATCAGTTTTTAATAATAATTCGACCAAAATTAAAAGAATAGTTCTAACGGCCGAAAAAATGGAAAAAAGGACCACTATTGTGTGATCCTTTGCAGCATTCATTGTTTTTTATTTTTCCCTAAAATAAAAATTGGTTCAAGTTCTCCATTTTCATATAAAAAAGATAGTGCGGTGATCGGAACACGGCCACTGGCAAAAAAGCTCATCGCCATTTGGGCGAGTACATCATAGCCTGTATTATTACGGATATCCGCTATAATCAGTACATCCTGATGGGGCAACGCCAGAACCATTGTCCCGGTTATTTGCTTTTCTATTTTATTTAAAAGCCCTTTATTTAAAATTCGGCTTGCATCATAGCCATCATTTGTATTTAAAAAATAAAAAACATTATCGGCAACATGATCCTCTTTCATTTCGGTTGAAAGTGATCGTACATTGAATAAAGCAATTTCCCTTATTCTATTTGCTGTCCAGCCTTCCTTATCCATCAAGCGGGTATCAATTAAACGATAGGTTTTACCCATATCAAAGGCATAGTAGATCCTTGTCTCTGCCGTATGTTCGTCAAATAAAAACGAGACCCCTTCCTCTGATTCACTAGGAAATGAGGCAGAACGAATGACAGGGTATATTTTTTTCTCATGATCTGCTAATTGTACTTCATCCACCATCGCATGAAGTCCTTCCTCCACATAATAGACTACTTCATCGATAGCTTTATCTTTTTCAGTATGCCATTTTGCAATGATCCCTGGAAGGGAAACCGTAATTCCCTTTTTGGTCAGCTTGCTTTCAATTCTCAGTGTATCCTTTTCCCGATCATAAATGATTAATCGGTCATCCCCTGCTAACCTAGCTTCCAACCTTTTTTTCATTGTGATACTATCCATCTTCGTCATTTAATCTCTCCTTAAAAGGAACATTATCTCTATTTTACATAAAAATGGGGCTGTCTCAAAGAAGACAACCCCAAGTTGTACTATTTTAATCCATTAATGAAGGATTCAATTTCCTCTTGTGTTTTACGATCCTTGCTGACAAAGCGGCCTAATTCTTTTCCATTTTCATAGGCTAAAAAGCTTGGAATTCCATATACATCAAGCTGCTGACACAAATCGATAAAATCATCTCGATCAACATGCACAAAAGTGTATTCACTAAATTTTGTTTCCACTTCAGGCATAAATGGATCGATAAATCTGCAATCAGGGCACCACCCGGCAGAAAATAAAAATATATGTTTTCCATCATTTTTTAATTGTTCGAATTGTTCCATTGTCTCTAGATTTTTCATATCCATACCTCCTATATACTAATCTTAACAGAATTCACCATATTCATCATGGTTTTTGCTTCTTCCTTTACACTGCTTGTCCTCATTCTAGTTGTTAATTATCCCTGTTGAAAAAAACTCATTCACTTAGTTCGTTCATTCTTTTTTTATAATCATATTGTCCAACTAACAAATTCATAATATGTGTAAACATTTCAACTCTATTAATGACTCCATCCGTAAATATCCCAATGGCCCCTTCGTGCTTTCGCACATTTTTCATTTTTGCATAATCATCCATCACAGGCCCCAGCTCTTCTCCTGCTCGAAGCCTTTGGGAGATTTCTTCTGGGAGCAAGATCCTTGCACCACCTGCAATGATGGGTTCAAAGTCTTTTGATGCAAGAGCTCCCCAGTTACAAAGCAGCAGACCATGACTAGATTCTTGGACACCCCCTTCAAGCCCAATTCCGATCACACCCTCTCCCTTTTGTAACGCATTAACCGCACGATTTATCGCTCCATTTATGGTTTCTTCATCGGAGAAAGGCTGTTCATTGACGCCTGAGGGAATATCCATTGAAATAAATTCAAAATTACCATCATGAAACGCATTTTTTACAGCTTGATTTTTGGCTGGATTTTTGGAACCAATAATAATTTTCATTTTGACCTCTCCTCTACACAGGAAAAAAGGAGGCAATGAAATGCCCCCTAAGCGTTATTTTCATTATTAGCAATTTGCTCTAATCGTATCCACGGTAGTCTGATCACAAGCTTTGACTAATTTGACAACTAGTTCCTTCGCAGCAGCATAATCATCAACGTGAATAATCGAAGCATGTGTATGAATATAGCGCGAGCAAATACCGATTACGGCACTTGGTACACCTTCATTTGAAAGGTGCACCTTGCCAGCATCTGTTCCCCCTGGTGACACAAAATATTGATAAGGGATGTTGTACTTTTCGGCTGTATCAAGGACAAATTCTTTCATTCCTCGATGGGTAACCATTGTTCGGTCAAGGATTCTTAATAAAGTTCCTTTTCCTAACTGACCAAATTCTGATTTTTTTCCAGTCATATCATTCGCTGGACTTGCATCAAGGGCAAAAAAGATATCAGGTTTAATCATATTTGCTGCTGTCTGTGAACCTCTTAGGCCAACTTCTTCCTGTACGGTTGCCCCAGCATAAAGGGTATTTGGTAATGTTTCGTCTTTTACCTCTTTTAAAAGCTCAATGGCAAGGCCGCAGCCATAACGGTTATCCCATGCCTTTGCCATAATTTTTTTCTTATTGGCCATTGGAGTAAATGGGCAAATTGGAAGAATAGGCTGTCCGGGTTTAATGCCAATCTTTTTGGCATCGTCATTGTCATCTGCTCCGATATCAATCAGCATATTACTAATTTCCATTGGTTTATTCTTTTTGGACTCATCGAGCAAATGTGGCGGTATTGAACCAATAACACCGATGATCGGACCATTATCAGTCATAATCTGCACGCGCTGTGCCAGCAAGACCTGGCTCCACCAACCACCTAGCGGTTGAAAGCGCAGCATTCCATTATCTGTTATCCCAGTAACCATAAAACCAACTTCATCCATATGTCCTGCTACCATAACGGTTGGTCCATTTTCAGTTCCTTTTTTGATTCCAAAAATACTTCCTAGTTTATCTTGAACAATTTCGTCTGAATACAGAGATAATTGTTCTCTCATGAAATTTCTTACTAGATGTTCATTACCTGGAGCTCCAGGTAATTCAGTTAATGTTTGAAATAACTT
>JAUZQA010000262.1 GCA_030705665.1 Bacillota bacterium | reverse complement strand
GCGCCTTCTCGATTATGAACAGAACCTCCGGCTAGGCCTTCATTCATCATTCTGTCGATATCCATAAAGGCTTTATCCCTGCCTTCGTATAATGAATCATTTAGGATCTTTGTCTTCTTCTCCATCCTGCCACTCCTTTTTGACCTCATTTAGTTTTATTCTGTGGTATTTGCTTGTTTTTCATGCGTGTTGGAAAAATTGGCGAGATGAAAGAATAATCTGCAAAGCTGCGCTATCTTCCTTTCCTCGATGTCGGCTTCATCAAAGCTCATTGGCTTTGAGTTCACTTCATAAATAAAATAATCTCCGTTCGAATTCATACCAGCATCAATTGAAAACTCACCGAAAAAACCATACTTTTTAGTCAATGTTTCTCCAATAAAATTGACTGCATGATCAATAAATCGATCCAGATCCTCTGAATGAAAAAGCTGATAGGGAAGAAGCTTTCCACCATTTGGAATGTGTGTGGTTATGTTCTGTTTAACTGCTTGCCTGACTCCCACACCAGTGACGATATATCGGTCTTTTTGGGCATGAGCTAATATCCTAAAGTCAATTTTTTTCCCTTCATGCATGAATGAATCTACCTCTTCTTGAACAAGATATTGCTTATTAAGGAGATCATTCTCCCAGTCTTTCCAAAAGTCTGTAAATGACGGATATGTTTCTTTTGACCTCGGACCTTCTATGCTTAACTGTGGGGAGAGAAATGAAAGTCGAAAAATACCTTTACCTTTTGCAGACTGGGAAGGTTTTAAATATGAGGATGGATATAATTGTAAAAAAGAATGGAGAGTCTGTTGATCAGTGATAAGTGTTGTTTTAGGCAAGTAGTCTTTAAGAGCTTGGTTAGCTTGCAAAACCTTATAGAGATCAAATTTATTAAGAAAACAAGGATTAAAAAATGGAATGTTTTTTAGTTTTAAAATAGAAAAAAATGATTGATATGGTTCTTCTTCCTCCACTTTTCGAAACGGAATTCGATTATAAACAACATCAGGGTAGGGGGCTTTTACTTTTTTCCAATGCTGTATATCAGGTAAATACATGTACCCATTGATAAAATCTGTATGAACATCATCGGGGGTAAAGATGTAGCTGATCCCCCCCTGCAAAAGTATTTGTTTTTGAAGCTTGATAAACAATGCACTATTCCCAGATATAGTTCCATCTGCCTTTCTTGCCGTAATGATTCCAATGAACGGGCCCGCATGTTGGTTTTCTAATTTTACAGGAAAGGCCGAGGTATGATCGTTTACCTGCTCTTGATAGGGAAGAGGCATGTTATTCCCGCCAAAAGTGACGTCTTGTTTCATACTTGTTTGGTACCAAGATCCAGCTGCATCGTCATAGAAAAGCTTCATTTAAATAATTCCTCTGGATACATAATCGACTGTTCTGTAAGAAAAATCGCAAAAGCCATTGATAGCTTTCGGGTTAATAGATCGAATTCCTTTAATTCAGGATGCTTAAAAATGGATCGTCCTGGTTTAGAGTTTGCTTCAAACAGCCAGACATCACCGTTTCGGTCGATTCCTAAATCAAAGCCAATTTCACCGATAATTCCTTCCATATTTTTTTCTAATGCTTTACTAAGCTCAAGTGCTGCTGCGGTAAGTTTTTCTTTATATTGCGTACTTTCCTCTTTGGAGAAAATCTCCTCAACCGTTTTGATTTCGCCGCCGCTGCGAATATGTGTCGTTACACTGCCAGCTCCGGCAATTTTAGCGGCAATCGCCGTTACCTTCCAATCGCCGTTTTCATCTTTATTGGTATGAACCCGAAAATCAATGATGCGGGAATCGAATCTTAGTAAATGGATACCCTGTTGAACTAAAATCTTATCCATTTTGTGTTTGGAAAAAATAGTCTTAAATAAGTTCTCAAGACTTGAGAATTTGCGAAGCCGATTTGCGCCTTCAACATCGCGGTAACGGCAAAAATAATGATTATTGTGTTTATCGTAAATAATTTGGTGAACCCCAAGACCAAGACTGCCGTTAATCGGTTTTAAAATGGTGTGGCCATAATCAGCTAACATTCTTTCGATTAAAGAAAAAGAAGAAAATGGGTGTGTCTCGGGTAAATATCGTGTGACTGCCTGTTCCTGAAGTAATCGGTCATTGATATCGAGCTTATTGAAAAACCCAGGGTTATACCATGGAATTAAATAATCCCTTTGCAGTCGTTCTTTTACTGTTTTTAAGGAAGGGTTTCGCTCACTTTTGCGATTGGGAAGCCGATCATAAATGACATTCGGGAATGGAACATCAAACGTCTTCCACTCATTTTCATGATAGAAATATCCTTTTATAATCCCTTGTTCCCAATCAATATGCTGCTCACCAAAGACAAATGGGAGGACTCCCACTGCTTTTTTTACGGAAAGAAGCTTTGAGAAAAAGACAGAACGTTCTCCAATTGGGCGATAGGGAAAACTGGTAAATCCTGAAGAGAAAATCCCGATTAAAGGTCCAATATACATTGTTTGGTTTTCAAAAAATAAATGTAAAGGTAAATCGAAATTGGGAAAATAGAGGACCTCGCTAATCTTTTTACTAATCGTGATTCGGGATTTTTTTTCAGGAAGGCTGATAAATTCTACTTCCATTGACTTAGAACCAAACGCAATCCTTTTTAATGAACGGCCATCAATGAGATGTGACGGACAGGATACAACTAATCGATCGTCATTCGTAACTTCAATGAGATAACGTTTTCGCATAAAAGATCTTCCTTTCATTAACATCCGATTCAGTCAGGAGCTTCCCATAAAGCAGTGGTGCTAAGTATAACGTTTCTGTTAATTCTGGTTTCGTACTTAAAACCACTTTTCTTCCAGGTTTTGAATTTACATCAAGAATCCAGAGGGAGCCATTTTTTGCTAAACCAATATCAAGGCCGATCTCAAATAAGGGCATAAACATTTTTTCTAACACATCAGTCAGGTTCGTTATGATGTAGTTAAGTTCTTCAAATAAATAATCCTTTGTTTGAGCAGGAAGAGTTAAAACCCAACTTTCAAAATCACTGACTGTTCCTCCTGCACTTAAATTGGATAAAAGCCCGCCGGTTGTGCCTGTTCGAATTCCTTTTCCACGAACTGTCCATTCGCCGGTTTCATTTTTTTGCAGTAATATTCTTATGTCAAAGGGCTGCAATTCATTATTCGATAATTCCAGATACGGTTGAACCAGATATTTTCGCTGCTTGATAAGAAGCTTTAACCATTGCAGCAGTTTTTTTTCGTTTGGAAAAATGCGGGAGATGATCTGTTTTTGCTTTTCCGTTTTGACATGAAAATTTTTTTGTTGTTTTTTTAAATAATAAATACCATAGCCTTGGGAACCATTAATCGGTTTAAGAATAAGTTTTTTGTGTTTTTCTAATTCCGATAGCACAATCTCTTGATTCGAGACCAATTGGGAAGCCGGCAAATAAGGAGCTAATATTGAATTTTTTAGGGATTCGTAGAGCTCAAGTTTATTTGGCAGACCATACCCGAGGAATGTAATGTCATCCCTGCTTTTAAGCCATGAAACAATTGGCATGCATTGCTTTGAATGTTCATCATCGCCGTAAAAACAGCGATCATAAAGGAGGGTCGGAAGCGGGCGTTCGTCTTCTTCCCATACACCTTTGTCGGCATGATATTTTTTTCCCTTCACCATGTGTGTAATCGGGTTAATGCTTGATGGGAGAAAACGAAAACATTCCATCCCATAGGCATCAGCACGCTTTGCAATTTCGGTTATATACACTCGTTCGCTTTCCATGTTTAGGGACATAATCCCAAAAGTAATCATAGGGTCATTCCTCCATTTCCAAAACCCCATCAATAGCCAATTTCGTGCAAAATTGAATAATGGCCTTTGCAGAAGGTCTAATTTTTGTCACCTTGTCTTCAAAATTTTTCGAGGGCTTAGAGTTGACCTCAATAATCCAAGGCATACCTGAATCGTCGATGCCAATGTCTATTCCAAGTTCACCAGTAATACCATTTGTATTTTGACTAATGATTTCGGCTGCATGAATGGCAAGTTCTTTCATTAAGGAAATTAGTTGTACCGCTGTTTCCTTCTTGAAAAATGAAGTAAGTACTTGCAATGGCTTCATAATTTTACCGCCTTTTGCAAGGTTAGAGACAAATTGCTGTTCCGCAGAAATACGTGCTACAAGAGAGGTTGCTTCCCATAAGTTTCGATGATTTTTATGAACTAGGACGCGAAAGTCCATCGTTTTATCTTCAAAATGAAGGAGCGGAATTCCTTGCTGGATAATATAAATTCTATTATGGAGATAGGGTTTTAATTGATAAAACACATCTTTTTTTAAATATTTCTTGATTAGATGATTTTGTTCGGGAGTCTTGGAGGTCTGCAGAAGAATGTGTTCATCCTCTTTAACCAGCTTAATAATGTTCCGCCCTTGACTGCCATGTATAGGTTTAATAAAAAGAGATTCGTATTGATCGATCAATTCATAAAAATTCTCTTGAGAAAATAAGCGGGTCTCAGGCATAAAAGGATGAATACTATTTTCTTGGATTAATTGCTGATACACTTCCCATTTAGACAAAAAACGGTCATTAAACATCGGGATAGAGAATTGTTCAAGAACATTCCTGAAAGTCTTAAATAATCGTGTTTGTTCACTTCGCCGAGAATGTATACGATTATAAACGACATCAGGAAGGGGAAGCTTTGCGGAAACCCATTTATTATCATCAAAATAATACCCATTCACACTTTCTTCTGAAAAATCACGGTAATGAAAAACATAAAAAAAACCGCCAGATTTCGTTACGAATTGATTCAATTCCTTACAGAAGTTGTGAATGGAGCCAAAATTTGGTTCTTGGTCTTCTTGAATAGATGGAATCTCCGTTACTAATGCAATAATTGGTCCAATGTATATCATTTCATTTGTTTGATCATACTTTGCAAGAAATTTGTGATTCTGAAAACCTATTAAAAATTCGTTTAGGAAGTTTTCATGTAGGTGAATTTCATTGCGGGGCACATTTGCAATCTCAGCAACTTTTACTTTTGTTATTCTTTTTCCTAAACAAATGCGGATATTTTGCTTTGAATGAATACCTAAACGCTGAATTAAATGACTGGACATACAAATTTGTCCCTCAGAAATGCCTTCTGTCCCATAGGGAACTATTCTAATTGAGGCCAAATTATCTGACATTAATACTCCCTCATTCATGTAAAGATGAGTAAAAATAGGCATATGCTGATATAGTATCGTATGTAAAGGGATGGGTGGGTGTGAGTGCAGTTAACGAAATCTAGGCAGTCATGAACCTTCTCGCAATTGTGCGCATAGTTTGGTATAGTCTAATGGTATTGTATTGTTATTTTAAAGGAGTGGTAAGAATGGCTGTTAATTTATATGATGCCGCTTATGAACTTGAGAAAGTGCTTCGTCAAAGCGATGAGTATAAACAATTGGCACAAGCCTATGCAGAAGTAAACGCTGACCCGGCTGCAAAAGGAATGTTTGACAACTTCCGTCAAATTCAAATGAACTTACAGCAAAAACAAATGATGGGACAGGAGATTACCCAACAAGAAGTGGAGCAGGCGCAAAAAACGGTGGCTCTTGTGCAGCAAAATCCAAAAATCTCTAAACTAATGCAGGCCGAACAACATATGAGCATGATCATCGGCGAATTAAATAAAGTAATCATGAAACCGCTAGAAGACCTATACGGAGTTCCTCAATTTTAATATTAAAAAGAAGTTTTTGGTAAAGAACCGAAAGCTTCTCAGATTGTCGAGAAAGGGGTATTTTCTCGGCAATTTTTTATTTTGTCAGCTATTCTAAATATAAAATTAATTGATATCCCCTGCTATTGAGCCGGTTGATTTCCGCTCCGGTCACTCGCTTTCCGCGGGGAGGTCCTGGAGTCTCCTCGGCGCTTAAGCGCCTGTGGGGTCTCCAGTGCCCTCTGATCCCGCAGGAGTCGAGTGCCCTCCGCTCCAATCAACCGGGTGCCAAATCAACCCAAAGTATTACAACACACTTTTTCTAATCTTGCTAAGTGTG
>JAUZQA010000261.1 GCA_030705665.1 Bacillota bacterium | reverse complement strand
TCCTATAGTCATGAAAAAGACGTATGCCCCCTTTGGCATACGTCTTTTCCCTCTATTCAATTATAATCCGGTATTGGCCTTAACAAGTATTTCATCAAATTTCTTCTCATCAACCTTTTTGCTAGAAAGCACGGTTCCGAGATAAGCCCCAATAAAGCCTAATGGTATCGAGACAATCCCTGGGTTGCCGAGCGGGAAGAGCGGCTGACCTACAAGGATCGCCTTGCCCGCTTCCGGGGACCAAACATTCGGGCCGATGGCCACAAGGACAAGGGCACTGAGAAGCCCGACCACCATGCCGGTAACCGCACCCGTTGTATTAAATCGTTTCCAGAAAATCGTGAACAGAATGATTGGCAGATTGGCACTCGCAGCAACCGCGAAAGCTAACGCTACTAAGAAAGCTACGTTCATTTTTTGGGCAAACAAAGCTAGGATAATCGATAAAGCGGATACGCCAATGGAAGCCCAACGTGCGGCAACAACTTGTTCTTTTTCCGTTGCTTTGCCGTGACGAAGAATTTGACTGTAAAAGTCATGGGCAAACGCTGAAGCGGCAGAGAGAACAAGCCCGGCAACAACCGCCAGAATGGTGGCAAACGCAACCGCGGAAATTAACGCAAATAAGAAATCTCCGCCTAATGCTTGGGCGAGCAGTGGCGCGGCCATATTACCGGCGGCATTCGCGGCGACAATTTTATCATAACCAACAAAAGCGGCAGAGCCAAAGCCTAAAAAGATGGTCATGACGTAGAAAATACCGATGATCCATGTTGCGAAAACAACCGATTTGCGGGCAGTTACTGCATCTTTTACGGTAAAGAAGCGAGTAAGGATATGGGGAAGTCCCGCTGTACCCAATACCAATGCGAGGTTAAGTGAAATCGTGTCCAATGGATCCTTAAATTTATTGCCAGGATTTAAAAACCCAGTTCCAAGCGGCGTGGCTGTTTTTAAATGGTCAAACATCCTCATTACGCTAAAGTCAAACTTCGCGAATACCATGAAGGAAATAAGGATCGTGCCTGCCATTAACAATAATGCCTTGATAATTTGTACCCAGCTTGTTGCCATCATCCCGCCGAATACAACATAAACCGTCATCAATACTCCTACAATTAAAACGGAATATATATAGTCCAAGCCGAGTAATAGCTTTATCAATGCTCCAGCCCCGACAAGCTGGGCAATCATGTAGAAAGTAGAAATAGTAATTGTATTTAAAGCTGCAACACCGCGAACATTTTTTTCTTTAAATCGTGCCGCAATCATATCGGCAACGGTAAATTTACCAAGATTTCGCAGTGGTTCAGCTACAATATATAAGACCACTAGATAGGCAACTAAAAAGCCAATACTGTAAAAGAAGCCGTCAAAGCCAGAAAGAGCGATCATTCCGGCAATTCCGAGAAACGATGCGGCTGACATATAGTCCCCTGCAATGGCAAGGCCATTCTGCCATCCAGTCAGGCTGGAACCTGCTGTGTAAAAGTCACTTGTAGTTTTTGTCCGTTTTGAAGCGATATACGTTACGATGAGCGTTAGTGCGACAATAATCAGGAATAGTGTAAAGGCCGTTGTATTCAACGATTAAATCCCTCCCTTTGCAGCTGATTCTTTAATCGTTTCAACGGTTTTATCAAACCTTGAAGCACGATTGGTATAAATGATACATAATGCCCATGTCATAATAAATTGAGCGGCGCCAAACACCCATGCCCAACTAATTGAACCGAATGCTGTTTGATTAAGAACGGATGTGTATGATGTCAGGATTGGAAGTGTAAAGTAAAAGACCAGGAAGAAGATAGACCAAGGAATGATAAAATTACGTTTTTCACGAAGAAGTTTTTGAAATGAAGATGACTGGACGATCTTTGAGTAGTCTAGCTCTGCGCCCTCTTGCACGGAATCCTGTAAAGCGTTTTCATTATTATTCAATAAATATCCCCCCCTTATAATGGAACCGCAAGCGTAACTGTCCCCCCTTCGTTAATACAAGTGTAATTATACATTTATGTAAATAATCTGTAAATTCAGATATTGTCATTTTTTTCCTCCTTTTTCCGACAGTTGTATTGTCATAAAATGTTAGACACTGAGGGAAAATTATAAATCAACGGAAGTTTTTGTTTAAAAAAATGGAAACTTTTCTAAAGTCGTGACAACTGTCAAGACAGTTGATAGAATAAGGTATAGTAGTTTTCCATTCTTTTTATAAAGGAGATATTCATTGTGAGTGTTTACGAGCAAAGGGCACACATCATAAGAAAGAAAGAAGTTTCAACAGGCAGGCTGCTGGGCATTGCGGGAACAGGCTGGATGTTTGATGCGCTGGATGTTGGAATGCTTTCATTTATAATTGCAGCTCTCAAGGTTGAGTGGAATTTATCGACCGAGCAGATGGGATGGATCGGCAGTATCAATTCCATCGGTATGGCAGTGGGAGCACTATTTTTTGGCTTAATGGCGGATCGTATTGGCCGTAAAAATGTCTTTATTCTTACCTTATTACTTTTTTCAGTTTGCAGCGGTTTATCCGCGTTTACAACATCATTGACGATCTTTGCTGTTTTAAGATTCTTAATCGGAATGGGTCTAGGCGGGGAACTTCCAGTCGCCTCAACCCTTGTTTCGGAATCTGTACCAACGGCCAGCCGCGGGCGGATTGTTGTCCTCTTGGAAAGCTTTTGGGCAGTGGGCTGGCTTGTAGCGGCCGTTATTTCTTATTTTATCATCCCAAAATTTGGCTGGCAGGTAGCGATGCTGATCAGTGCCCTTCCTGCACTGTATACGATTTATTTAAGGATGGGTTTGCCTGATTCACCCCGATATACTTCTTTACAACCAAAGGAAAAAGCATCTGTATTTGAAAGTATCGCTAAGCTTTTTTCAAAAGACAATGCCCGCCAGACCGTTGTCTTGTGGATTCTTTGGTTCTGTGTTGTTTTTTCTTACTATGGTATGTTTTTATGGCTGCCAAGCGTTATGATTATGAAAGGCTTTAGCTTAATTAAGAGTTTTGAATATGTTTTAATTATGACCATTGCCCAGTTGCCGGGATATTTTACCGCCGCCTGGTTTATTGAAAAATTTGGGCGCAAATTTGTCTTGGTTGTTTACTTAATTGGTACAGCTGTTAGCGCGTATTTATTCGGAACAGCCGCTTCTACAGCATTACTTATGACATCTGGAATCTTGTTATCATTCTTTAATCTTGGTGCCTGGGGTGCATTATATGCCTACACACCGGAGCAATACCCAACAAATATCCGCGGCAGCGGCGCCGGCCTTGCAGCCGCTATTGGCCGCGTTGGCGGTGTGTTTGGACCATTATTGGTCGGCTATCTTGTTGCCCAAAAGACATCCATCTCCTTGATTTTTACAATTTTCTGTATCTCGGTTTTAATTGGAGCGTTCACAGTATTATTTGCTGGAAAAGAAACAAAGCGAAAAGAATTAGTATAACTTTTTAAGGTCCTCCTTTGTGTGGACCTTTTCTTATGCCTTAATAATAAATCGATTTCAAAATTATATGGATATTAGAATAGTTAAAATAATTTGTTAAAAAATATATTTACAAAAATTTTTAATTATATTAAAATAACGACATTGGTACTAGACGAATAAATATTTGTTATGTACAATATTGTCAGAATATTAAATTTTATTAGAAATATTCGGCGGCTTTCAACAAGTTTCGACTGTTTCTTCTAAGATAAAAAAATGGGGGGTAAACAATGAAAAAGAAAAAAGTAGCAGGAGCCATGATGTCGTTTATGCTAGCGGCAGGCGTAATGGCTGGCTGCAGCGCACAAGGCCAAGGAAGCTCCAGCAGCAGTGGAGACAGTAAAACAATCAAGATCGGTGTCAATATGGAGTTATCTGGTGGGGTTGCTTCATACGGACAATCACTTACAGACGGGTTTCAATTAGGTGTAAATGAAATCAATAAAAAAGGGATCAACGGTAGCAAAATTCAAATAGTGAAAGTTGATAATAAATCAGATGCTGCTGAGGCAACAAATGCTGCTCTTAAACTAATCAGTCAGGATAAAGTTTCAGCAATTGTCGGACCAGCAACAAGTACAGATACAAAGGCAGAAATACAAATTGCCACAGATAATAAAGTGCCGGTGATTACTCCATCTGGAACAGCAGAAGATATTACGGTTAAAGATGGCAAATTAAATGACTTTGTCTTCCGTACATGCTTTATTGATTCATTCCAAGGAATAGTTGCAGCAAACTTTGCTTCAAAAAATCTAAATCTTAAAAATGCTGCCGTTCTAATCGATAGTTCCAGTGACTATTCAAAAGGACTTTCTACTGCCTTTAAAACTCAATTTAAGAAAAACGGCGGTAAGGTAGTTTCTGAAGAAGCCTATGTTGCAAAAGATACTGATTTCCATGCTACATTAACACGCATTAAAGCGGCAAACCCTGATTTTATCTATCTGCCAGGCTACTATGAAGAAGCAGGCTTAATTGTAAAGCAGGCTCGTGAAATAGGTTTTACCGGTGCGATTATCGGCGGCGATGGCTGGGATTCTCCAAAACTCGTTGAACTTGCTGGTACCAAGGCCTTAAATAATACGTACAGCACAAACCATTATTCATCTCAAGATACTGATCAAAAGGTTCAAGATTTTGTTAAAGCATTCAAAGCTGAATATAGTGGGAAATCACCTGATACCTTTAATGCCCTTGGGTATGATACTGCATATATGCTTGCAGATGCCATCAAACGTGCAGGCAGCAGCGACCCGCAAAAAATTCAGCAGGCATTGGCTAAAACAAATGATTTGAAACTAGTAACAGGTAACTTAAAATTAGACAAGAACCATAACCCAATCAAATCAGCGGTTATTCTTGAGTACAAAGACGGACAAGCCCAGTTTAAAACAAAGGTTAATCCGGAATAGAAAAGCGGAAGCGACCGCTGGGAGCTGGCCGACTAAAAACGCCGCCGTCCTGGCGGCAACGTCGGCACTAGCACATCCTGTGCGTCGGAGCTAGACAAGTAGGAAAGTAATACTGGACAAAATAATAGTTTCATAAATAAATAGGGAGAATCTATTCTCCCTATTGCCCATTATGTCCAGAAAAAGGGGTGTGAGAAAATGGAGATTATCCAACAGTTGGTTAACGGGATATCACTTGGCAGTATCTATGCATTGATTGCCCTTGGCTATACGATGGTATATGGAATCGTTAAATTAATCAACTTTGCCCATGGTGACGTATTTATGGTCGGGGCATTTATTGGATTCTTTGCAATTGCTAAATTTCATTTAGGTTTTTTCCCTGCATTAATCCTTTCTATGGTAATTTGTGCAATACTGGGAGTGGTGATCGAGCGGATTGCTTATAAACCGCTTCGAAACGCAACAAGAATTGCTGCCTTGATTACAGCAATTGGGGTATCGTTATTGATTGAATATGGTACGATTTATCTTCGCGGTGCCCAGCCCGAGGCCTATCCAGGCAATGTACTTCCAGAGAAGGCTCTAAAAATTTTCGGCGTAGAAATTAACAGCCAGTCATTATTTATTTTATTGATTTCAGTTGTCTTAATGGTGATTCTACAATTTATTGTTCATAAAACAAAAACGGGTAAGGCCATGCGTGCCGTTTCTGAGGATATGGATGCGGCAAGATTGATGGGGATCAATGTTGATAATACCATTTCAGCAACGTTTGCTATCGGCTCTGCACTTGCCGGTGCTGCTGGAGTTATTTTCGGGGTATATTATACAAAAATTGAACCATTAATGGGGATCATTCCCGGATTAAAAGCGTTTGTCGCAGCAGTGCTGGGTGGAATCGGCCATATCCCAGGTGCGATGGTCGGCGGATTATTGCTTGGTGTCATTGAAGCACTTGTCAGCGCCCTTGGTTACTCCTTATGGCGTGATGCTGTGGCATTTGTTGTTTTAATCTTAATTTTGATTTTCCTTCCATCCGGATTGTTTGGTAAAAATATAAGGGAAAAAGTTTAAGGGGGGGCTAAAGCGATGAATACAATCAAACATACCAAGGGCTTCTGGTCCTCAATCGTTTTGGCTGTGGTGTTTGCAGTA
>JAUZQA010000260.1 GCA_030705665.1 Bacillota bacterium | reverse complement strand
TGAAATATTGGAGAGGGCCGTGGTCGTAGAGGCTTTGGTAAAGTAGGTGTGATGAATATCGTTAATCGTTAAAAAACTCAAAAGACAGGCCTCCCTTATGTTGTTTTAAATTAATTTTGGCTGACTTTTTTTGCAATTTTTGTATTTACGAGTGTGTTATAGTCAACGCGTTTTGGCAGTGATCCTGCGTCGTTCATAATGTTCTGCAGGTTATCCCATGCCTTTGGATCAATAATAGGGTTGGTGGCATAAGAACCCTGGCTTTTATAACGGTTAACTGCTGATTCCATTATGCTTAAATCTGTGTCGGGGAAATATGGCTGAATCGCTTGAGCTGTTTCTTTTGGGGTATGGGAATCAACCCATTGCTGTGCTTTGTAGATGGCGCTTGTGAATTTTTCAGCGGTTGCTGGGTTCTTTTGCAAAAAGCTTTGTTTTGCCATAAAAGATGTATACGGAACGCGGCCTGAATCTGTTCCAAATGAAGCCACAATATATCCTTTACCTTCTTTTTCAAAAATGCTGGCAGTTGGCTCGAATAGCTGCACATAATCCCCTGTCCCTGAGGCAAAAGCAGTTGAAATGTTCGCAAAATCAATGTTTTGGATAAGGTTCAAATCTTTGTGAGGATCAATTCCGTGCTGTTTTAAAACGTATTCACCAACCATTTGCGGCATGCCGCCTTTTCGCTGACCTAAAAAGGTTGAGCCTTTTAATTCTTGCCATGAAAAATGATCCAGTTTTTTTCGGGAAACAAGGAATGTACCATCAGTCTGAGTTAACGCGGCAAAATTTAGAACCGGGTCATTTGAGCCTTGGGAATAAACATAGATGGATGTTTCTGATCCAACAAGTGCGACATCAGCACCCCCAGAGATCAGGGCTGTCATCGTTTTGTCCCCGCCGGGAACAGTCGTAAGTTTCACATCAAGTCCTTCATCTTTAAAAAATCCCTTGGATAATGCCACATACATGGGAGCATAGAAGATGGAGCGGGTAACCTCGGCAATGCGGACTGTTTGAACCTCTTGCTTCGCTGGCTGAGTCTTAGTGGACTGGTTATTGGTGCTGCTGCATGCTGCTAAAGAAAAAATAAGAAGTGCGGAGAATACAATGGTTATACTGACTTTAAGTGATTTTTTCATAGGATTGAAAACCTCCTTTTTCTGGGCGGTAAGTTGCCTAAAATATCGTATGATCTGGATAAAAATGTGTGTTTGCCCATTTAAAAAAATCAAAAGGGGGTGTAAAAGATGTTTCAAGAGAATGGTACCATGATTGCCAGACACAGGTTTCCATCCCCAAATCCTAATGTAGAATTAACTCTTATTACATACTATTCAAATGGTCTTAGGGTAAAAGGATTGCTTGCTGTGCCAAAGTATGAAAAAACTTCGGATGGATTTCTTTACCTAAGAGGCGGAATAAAAAGTGTAGGCATGGTGCGCCCTGCAAGGATTGCCCAGTTTGCCTCCGAAGGATTTATCGTGTTTGCCCCTTTTTATCGAGGAAATCAAGGCGGGGAAGGGAACGAAGATTTTGGCGGAGAGGACCGCGAAGATGCCATCTCGGCTTATATCTTATTAAAGTCACTTTCGGGAATAAAAAACATTCACGTTTTTGGATTTTCTCGTGGCGGTGTTATGGCTTTGTGGACAGCGATCTGCTTTCCTGAGACGGCAAGTGTCGTGACGTGGGGCGGTGTTAGTGATATGTCATTGACCTACCTGGAACGAAAGGATTTAAGAAGAATGATGAAAAGGGTCATTGGCGGGACTCCTAAGAAATATCCGGAAAAATATGAGGAGCGCACGCCGCTTTATCAATTAGAAAAAATAACGGCTCCTGTTCTCATTATCCATGGCGTTAAGGATCAAAATGTGTCGGTAGGGCATGCCTATCTCCTTGAAAATCGTCTGAAAGCCTTACAAAAACCAGTTGAAAGCTGGTACTTTAACGAATTTACACATTATTTTCCGCCGCAAATTAATAGAAGAGTTGTCACCGATTTAACAACGTGGATGAAATTGCACAAGGTTTAATGGTAAAATATAGACAAACATATTAGAGGAGCGATGCCAATGGGAATGCCTCTTGAATTAAACACAATGATCGTGACCAAGGGTCGTGAAAAAAGGCTGGAAGAAAATCTTTTTTACTTAGAAAAGAAAGGTTACCGATTATACCCCATCGACATTCCTGTGGATGTAAGAAAAGAAATCGATGGTGATTCACATGGGACAGGCATCATCAAAAAAGTGGAATGGCAGAATCAATCCACGTTTATCACCTATCAATTAGTCTCGTTAAATTCAACAAATTAATTAGACTCAAAAAAACCTTATCAGCATGTGATAAGGTTTTTTTTAAGTCATACTAATTATTTTAAAGGTGCGCCTTTTTCGGCAATCTCTGCAGAAACATCAGCGAACTTTTTGAAGTTGTCACGGAATTTAGCTGCTAGTTCTTTAGCTTTTTCTTCGTAGGCGTTTTTGTCAGACCATGTTTTTTGCGGCTGAAGAACTTCATCCGGAACGCCTGTAACATGAACTGGGATATTCAGGCCAAAGATTTCATCCTGAACCGTTTCAACATTATTTAATTCACCTTCAAGTGCAGCTTGAACCATTGCTCTTGTATACGATAGCTTCATACGGCTGCCAACGCCGTATTCGCCGCCAGTCCATCCTGTGTTAACAAGGAACACATTTGCATTATGCTCTAGTACCTTCTGGCCAAGCATTTCTGCATAACGAGTTGCAGGAAGCGGCAGGAATGGAGCACCAAAGCAGGTTGAGAATGTTGCTTCTGGAGATGTAACCCCGCGCTCTGTACCTGCAAGTTTAGAAGTATATCCGCTCAAGAAATGATACATTGCTTGTTCCCTTGTCAATTTAGAGATTGGAGGCAATACTCCGAATGCATCTGCAGTTAAGAAGACAACTGTATTTGGATGACCAGCGATGCTTGGATCAACAATATTATCAAGTGCTTGCAACGGATATGCTGCACGCGTATTTTCCGTTAATTCACCGTTATCGTAGTCAGCAACCCTTGTTTCAGGATCAATAATGACGTTTTCAAGAACGGTGCCAAATTTAATCGCATCAAAGATTTGCGGTTCTTTTTCACGAGAAAGGTTAATCGTTTTTGCATAGCATCCGCCTTCAATATTAAAGACGCCATGCTGGGACCAGCCGTGCTCATCATCACCAATCAGCTTACGGTTAGGGTCAGCCGATAGAGTAGTTTTTCCTGTTCCCGAAAGACCGAAGAATAAGGCAACATCCCCTTCAGCACCAACATTTGCTGAACAATGCATCGATAAAATATTATTTTCAGGAAGAAGGAAGTTCATAACTGAGAAGATCGATTTTTTCATTTCACCGGCATATTCCGTTCCGCCAATTAAAACAGTTCTTCTCTCAAATGAAATGATGATAAATGTCTCGGAATTGGTACCGTCCACGCTTGGATCTGCTTTAAAATTAGGTGCTGTAATAACCGTGAATCCAGGATTATGGGAATTTAGTTCTTCTTCGTCAGGGCGAATAAATAATTGGTGTACAAACAAATTATGCCACGCATATTCATTAATAACTTGAATTGGTAATTGCGATTTTTTATCGGCACCAGCAAAACCATTAAATACAAAGATTTCTTCTTTTTCATTTAAATAAGCAAGAACTTTATCATATAATTTTGAGAAGTTTTCTTGCGAGATCCTTTGGTTTGTTTCCCAGCCGATTTTATCTTTTGTTGACGGTTCTTCAACAATAAATTTATCTTTCGGAGACCGACCCGTATACTTTCCTGTTGAAACTCGAATTGCACCTGTGGAAGTTAAGGTTGCTTCATTGCGGCTTAGTATCTTTTCGACTAATTGTGGAACAGATAATTGGACATGGACATTCTCTTTAGCTAGTAAACTATTTAGTCCATCTTCAGTATGCGTGGAATTCATTTAATGACTACCATCCTTTTCCATTGATTTTTAATGAATTATATATGATATAAACAGTATAACACATTGAAAGAAATAGTCTATACTAATTATAAAAATTTCAGCGAATATATTGAATTTATTTAAAAAATCAAATATTTGAATATATAGGAGCTTTTCTTCTAAATTTCGAAAAAAAGATTGACAGTTTAGATAATCGTACGTTATGATTTTAATTTGAACGGATACTCTCTTATCCCGAGCTGGTGGAGGGACAGGCCCAATGAAACCCAGCAACCTGACGATGGAAATGAATCTTTATATATAAGGAACATTTTCGGAGCAAAGGTGCTAAACCTGATGCAAGGCTAGACCTTGAACGATAAGAGTGAAAGGCGAGAGAATCAATGTGCTTTCAACCTTTCCTCATTATGGAAGGGCTTTTTTGCGTTCAGTGTAGTGGACGTTCGTTCGTTAAATTGGCGCAACGCCTTTGTCGTTTGCATATATTAAGAGAGCTTTTGTAAGAGGTTCATAAAAATTCCTTGTTTATACATACTATTAAGGGAAATGAGTTCCGTATCAAACTGAGGTAATTGGTTCTTCCAAGATCCTCATTTTATTTCATTTTAGGAGGAATTCAGATGTCAACAAAACGTCGTTTGTTCACTTCTGAATCAGTAACTGAAGGTCATCCAGATAAGATTTGTGACCAGATTTCTGATTCCATTTTAGATGCAATTTTAGCAAAGGATGCGAATGCAAGGGTTGCGGCGGAAACGTCTGTAACAACTGGCCTTGTGCTTGTAGCCGGGGAAATTACAACTTCCACATATGTGGATATTCCAAAGATCGTTCGCGAAACGATTAAAAACATCGGTTACAACCGTGCAAAATACGGCTTTGACTCCGAAACTTGCGCAGTTTTAACGTCAATCGATGAGCAGTCTGCTGACATCGCAATGGGTGTTGACCAGGCCCTAGAAGCACGTGAAGGCAAAATGTCCGACGAGGAAATCGAAGCAATCGGAGCTGGTGACCAAGGCTTGATGTTCGGTTTTGCTTGTAATGAAACGAAAGAATTAATGCCATTGCCAATCTCTTTGGCGCACAAATTGGCTCGCCGCCTGACAGAAGTTCGTAAAGAAGAAATCCTTCCTTACCTTCGTCCAGATGGAAAAACGCAGGTGACAGTTGAGTATGATGAAAACGACAAGCCGGTACGTATCGACACAATCGTTATTTCCACTCAGCATCACCCAGAAATCGCGCTTGAGCAAATTCAACGCAATTTGAAAGAGCATGTCATCAACCCGGTTGTTCCTCAGGAATTAATCGATGAAAATACAAAATACTTCATCAACCCTACTGGCCGTTTCGTAATCGGCGGACCACAAGGTGATGCAGGTCTTACTGGACGCAAAATCATCGTTGATACGTACGGCGGATACGCTCGCCACGGCGGTGGTGCATTCTCTGGTAAGGATCCTACAAAAGTTGACCGTTCTGCCGCTTATGCAGCTCGTTACGTTGCGAAAAACATCGTAGCAGCAGGCCTTGCAGACAAAGTTGAAGTTCAGCTTGCTTATGCAATTGGCGTAGCAAAGCCGGTTTCAATTTCTGTTGATACTTTCGGAACTGGAAAAGTGAGCGAAGACGTATTAGTCGATCTTGTAAGTGCAAACTTCGACCTTCGTCCAGCAGGCATCATCAACATGCTTGACCTTCGCCGTCCGATCTACAAGCAAACAGCTGCTTACGGACATTTTGGTCGTACGGATGTTGACCTTCCGTGGGAAAGAACAGATAAAGCAGAAGCACTGCGCGAACAGTCACTAAACAAATAAATAATTAAAAAGGGAGTTGCATTGAAAAGTGTAACTCCCTTTTTTTATCTTTCTATTTAGTAGGTTAAGTAAACTTTGGTTTAACTTGGGAGAAAAGAGTGTAAACTTCCTTTGAGGCATGAATTTCCTTACGGTTATCAGTGCCATTTTTCGATGATTAGTGATAGTATAAGAAAGTATTATTTTTAATACAAATGAAGTTAATATAATGTTGAAACGGAGTAGGTGACGTACATAATGTGTGGATTTATTGGTTGTGTACACGACAAAGCACAGATCTATCGTGATGAACAAAAAGAGCAATTTAAAAATATGAATGACATT